>CAXIBD010000001.1:0-103344 GCA_964022135.1 uncultured Sphingomonadales bacterium
AGCCATTGGTGGCGCGCGAAGGCGTATGAATTTCGCAAGCAGAGCGCTTGGCAAATTATTTGTCCTGACTTCATGCATCGTCGCCTCCGTCTTGACATTGTGCCCTCAGAACATGCTTAAGGATTTTGCCGGATGCGGTTCTCGGCATTTCCGCGAGTATGAAAAGCCGCTCAGGAAATTTCTGCCTGGCCAGTTTTGCTTCTTCCAGAAAAGCTTTCAATTCCTCAAATGCCACCGACTTCCCCTTGCGCAAAACGACGTATGCGACGGGGGTTTCGCCTAATCTTTCATCTGGCATGGCGACGACGGCAGCTTCGGCGATGGCAGGATGATTGTGAAGGACGTCCTCAACTTCCTTTGCGCTTATATTCTCGCCCCCACGAATAATCAGATCCTTCTTTCGACCACTGATCGTTATGTAGCGCTCATGACTTATGAAGCCGAGATCTCCAGTTCGAAAGTAATCCTCATCGTCAAAAGCATCTAGCGTATCCTGCCATTCAGCATACCCAAGCATAAGCTCAGGTCCGCGCACTAGGATTTCTCCCTCCGTTCCGTCACGAAGCCTTTCACCAGTTACCGGGTCAACGATCTTCACTTCGTAGTTGAGTATGCAACCATCTGTGGTTGCTCCAAGCTCAACAGGATCACCGGAGGCCACACCAGCGGTAACGGTGGGTGCTTCGCTGCTGCCGTATACTCGAAAGGCAAGACAGTTTGGCAGGACCGCTTGCGCGCGTCTGATGACCTCAGGCGCAACCGGTGCGCCACCGCAAGCAAAGAGCCGAAGAGAAGCGCTGGATTCTCCACGCTTTTCAAGGGCTGTGACCAGTTCTACAAGAAACGGTGTCGCGCCAATGCTGAACGTGACCTCGTGTTCAGCAATAAGATCGACCGCGTGATCGGCGTTCCATTTATCCATATAAACAAGTTTACAGCCTATAGCAGACATAAGCTCTATGCCATATATATAGCCAGTGATATGGGTAACTGGCGAAGGCATTAGTATGACGTCGTCTTTGGTTAGATCCCAAAACTTCGTTACAGCGGCAATTTCAGCCTGAATTGCATTATGACTGTGGAGAACCCCCTTCGCCCGACCGGTCGTTCCTGAGGTGTAGAGCAGCATTTTTATCGTATTGGGATCAAGTTCCGGGGGCTTCGAGGGATCTACGCCCATCGATGCTAATAGATTACCCTCGTTCCAGTCCCCATAACACACAAAGTCGTCGCGCGTCGCCTGACCCCGCACCACTACAATTGTCTCCAAATTCGGAAGCAACGGCCGGAGTTTATCAACCATTTCTACATAATTGATACTACGAAAGACCTCGGGTATGAAAAAAATGCGACTTTCGGAATTCTTCAAAATGTACTCAACTTCTGCATCCCTGTAGATCGGCACGATAGGATTTACTATGAGTCCAGAGATACATGCTGCCAGGTTGATCGTGACCGTCTCCCACCAGTTCGGAAGCTGAAAGCTTATGACGTCACCCGGTTGGAGTCCGTTGCTGCGAAACCACTCGGCAAGCCGCAGCGCTTCCTCAAATATCTGAGCATGAGTGCGAATTGTCGTCCCGTCCACCAAGGCTACATCATTGCTGAATCTAACTGCCATTTCCGCCGCTTTATGGGCGATTATCAGATTGTTCCAATGACCGCTTCCCGTGAAACGGGCTATCCGTTCTTCACTCAGCTTGGTTTTCCAACGGCTCGTATTGATCTGCATGTCATTTTTACCTGTTTCATTTTGACAGTTCGAGCGGGTGGAAATTGCTATATGATCAAACTCGTTTGCTTCGCGCTCGGCCATTGCTATCTTGCAGCCGCTCCAAACTGTCGGATCGTCATATCATTTCGCCAAACGCGGGAATGATGGGCTCCGGCCGAATGACTTGCGTGAACCCAAAGGAATTATATCGAGACCGGGAAACTGGATTGCCAATATAGCGATCATGCAGTGCCGCCTCTTAAGATTAGTAGGCTCTAGAGCCTGGAGAAATTCACAACTCTTTTTCGCGACATCTTAAGACCGAAAAAAAATATTGCTTGAACCACGCGTTGAGGCAAGCCTGCACGCGTCTGCTTTGATGATTAAGTTAGATGCAACTTCTCCATGAGTCAACACTCATTGAATATCTGTTCATTGTGTCTGTGGCAAGTTCCGCCCAAGGGGGCCAGTTGTTACAGGAGAGCAAAAAACTGAGATGTCGCAAGGCTTGAGGCCTTATGCCGAACAAAGGGTGATATTAATGCTTCAAAATATTGGTGGCTAAGTCTTCATTTACCGCTGATTCGGATTGATTACGGCGACGCTCGAACGGGTGCCTCACCAATCCCGTTACGGATTAGCGTCATATAGGCTTTTACAGCGTTTTCGGGCGGTTGAGCTTGAGCCGGCTGGTCTTTAATATAGCGCAAGTAAATGTAGTGGCGGCATGCCATAAACATGTAGGCAACGGCCTCAACCTCGTCAATATCGAGTGCGCGAATTTCCCCTTGGGCAGCAGCACGCATTAATGCACGTCGATAGTGCATCGCCAGTAAGTTGAAATGTTCGCGGTGCGCGAGTGGTGCCGCCCATTCTGCTTCGTTTAGCACCCGGATGAAGCCCGGCCTTAAGTTCAAATAATGAAAAAAGGCACGAAAACCGAGCTCTTCAGCGTCGAAGAAGCCCCCTGCGCCCTGAATCCGATCCCGGATGAATTGGAGCATGTCCGAACCTATCCGCGGTAGCAACGTGTCGAACAGAGCTTGGCGAGACTCAAAATAAAGATAAAAAGTCCCTTGCGCGATCCCCGCCTCGTCGGTGATGCGTTTGATAGTGGCGCCTACGTAGCCATGCTTGCCGATCACGGCTACCGCCGCTGCACAAATATCATCGCGAGCTTCGGGAGCCAGCTCTTCACGGGATAGGCGTCGCGAATATTTCGCACTGGTAGGGCCGCGTGGGGGATCCTCGATTTGCTTTCGGAGAGGCTTAGGAGCCTTTTTCATAATCTATTGTTCTCCTGCCTTGGACCTCCCTGACTGTGCAGGGAACGTGGGCTTGTATCCATTCGTCTCATTCTCATTGAACAATCAAACATTGCATGGATGCGCATTTTGTTGTTACTCTTTTAAATAGGCTTTTATCAAGACCCTCGAATTAACAATTCAAATAGATGTCCGTCGTCCGAACATTTGGCACTGATGGCTGCTTAAATTAGCAGAGCATCGGCCTCGTCTTGGTGGTTGATATCAGGCGGCTAAGCACGCTGAAGGTACTTGGTTTCACCCGAGAGCGACTGTTCTTCGACATTTCGATAGCGGTAGAAGCCTTTTTGGCAGACATCGGCAGCTAACGAACGTCCGACGTGGTATTTTTGCCAAGGTTTCCGATTTTAGCGGGCTAAATCGCGCCGGGTATCAAGCGGCAGGTTTCGGGATCGCCGTGCTTAGCTCTATGCGATCAAAGTTGCGCGACTTTTTTTCATCATCTTTGTCGAGAGCGCCTTCATGGCGTCAACTTAAGAGAAAATTATCAACCTATGCCAAATGTCCGCTTCGCGCCCCCAAGGCAGACGTTCCGATGGCCGACGCCCCTTTCCGGAAGCCGACATTGCCTGAACTCGATGCGCTCAAAAATTGATGTCCACAACTGGGTGGTTTTGCGACCGTCCGCTTTTGGGTGGCCAAAGAGCGATAGCGGACGTAGGGGCGGTGAACGCAGATCGGGGGTTTTCCGACCAATTACAGATATAGCAGCTCGATTTATTGGCCCCAAATAGCTGACGCTCTTCATGGCCATTCCGGCCAAGGAGAAAGGCACCTGAGCGCCGATTTGGGTGCTGTCAAAGCAAAGTGGCTGATCAGTCGAGGCGCTGCTAAATGGCCTGGATGAGCAAGTCCGATAGACTGACAGCACAAATTGAGTTTATGCTCGTGTTCAAACTCAGTCATTACTCAAAATCTGCTTCGCCATATCAAGCGCTACATCGATGATCATATCCTCTTGACCGCCAACCATCTTGCGCCTGCCAAGTTCAATCAGGATAGACCGGGTATCAAGACCGTGTTCCTCTGCGGCCTTTTCAGCATGACGCAGGAAGCTCGAATAAACCCCAGCATAGCCAAGGCTTAGCGTTTCTCGGTCAACGCGAACGGGACGGTCCTGTAATGGGCGCACCAGTTCTTCGGCGGCATCCATTAGCGCGAACAGATCGCAACCATGATTCCATCCGTAACGGTCAGCGGCAGCAATGAACACCTCAAGGGGGGCATTGCCAGCGCCTGCGCCCATACCAGAAAGCGAGGCGTCTACCCGCCTAATGCCATTTTGTACCGCCACTATCGAATTGGCTACACCTAGGCTGAGATTGTGGTGGGCATGAACGCCACGCTCGGTTTCGGGTTTCAACACCCGGTTATAGGCCTGACATCGCGCCGCATACTCATCCATATTCATCGCGCCGCCACTGTCGGTCACGTAAACACAGTGCGCGCCGTAGTTTTCCATCAGCAAAGCCTGCCCAGCCAGCTCATCAGGTTCCGACATATGGCTCATCATCAAGAAGCCTGAAACGTCCATACCCAAGTTACGCGCCGCCTCGATATGCTGCTTCGACACATCAGCCTCAGTGCAATGCGTTGCCACACGGACCGATCGGACACCCATTTCATAAGCGTGTTTGATGTCATGGATAGTGCCAATCCCGGGCAAGAGCAGCGTGGTGAGGACGCTATGTTCCAGCACTTCAGCGACTGCGCCGATCCAATCCCAATCAGTATGCGCTCCAAAGCCATAATTGAAGCTCGACCCTTGAAGGCCGTCACCATGCGCCACCTCAATTGCATCGACTTTCGCGTTGTCGAGTGCTTTGGCAATTACCTTCACATGATCCAAGCCATATTGATGGCGGATAGCGTGCATTCCATCGCGCAAGGTGACGTCTTGGATGTATATTTTCTGCGAGGTCGGATCGAAGCTCATGCGGATAACCTCTCACGGGTACGAATGGCGATCTTTTCAGCCGTTTTCAGCGCCGCAGATGTCATGATGTCTAAATTACCGGCATAAGCAGGGAGATAATGCCCTGCACCTTCAACCTCGATGAAGATTGTTACCTTAAGGCCGGTAAAATTCTCTCCAATCTCGGGAATATGAAGTGGTTTATTGCCACCGATGCGCTCAAACTGGACTTCCTGTTTCAGTCGGTAGCCCGGCACATAGGATTGCACTTCCTTAGCCATTTCTGCAACGCTGGCGCGGATTGCGTCCTGATCGGCATCGTCGGTCAGGCAGTAGATCGTATCGCGCATGATAAGCGGTGGTTCGGCTGGATTGAGTACGATGATCGCTTTACCTCGGCGCGCACCACCAACCTTCATGATTGCTTCGCGGGTCGTTTCGGTGAACTCGTCAATATTGGCTCTTGTGCCAGGCCCAGCGCTCTTTGAAGCAATTGAAGCAACGATATCGCCATAATGCACCGGCGTCACCCGGCTAACCGCCGCTACCATCGGAATGGTTGCCTGCCCGCCACAGGTCACCATGTTAACGTTCGGCGCATCAAGGTTTGCTTCACCATTGACGGGCGGAATTGTGTAAGGACCTATCGCGGCGGGCGTGAGATCAATCACCCGCTTGCCATGGCTTTGCAAAATATCATTGTGCTTTTGATGCGCGCCAGCCGAGGTTGCGTCGAACACGATTTCGAGATCAGCGAAATTGGGAAGGGCAACTAACCCATCAATCCCGCCAGCCGTAATTGGCACACCGAGACGTTCAGCACGTTTTAGACCATCACTTTCGGGATCTATCCCGACAAATGCGCACATCTCTAGCACTTTCGACAAGCGCATCACCTTGATCATCAAATCTGTGCCAATATTGCCTGATCCGATTATCGCTACTTTGACTTTTCCGCTCATGGCCGGTCATCCCTAAATGTGAATTCGCAAGATCCAAGTCCGCCAATGCTGGCTTTAACGTGATCGCCGGGATGGATGGCTACCATTGGACCAAGAGCACCAGTCAACACCACATCGCCAGCACGCAGAGGCTCGCCGCGTGCAGCCAATGTTCTGGCTAGCCAAGCTGCGGCATTCAAAGGATGCCCCATACAGGCAGCGCCAGCACCCAGAGAAACTACCTCGCCATTGACTTCCAATGCCATTCCGCAAGTCCAAAGATCGAGTCCGCCAAGTTGCTTGCGGTCATTACCAAGCACATAGAAAGCAGACGACCCGTTATCCGCTACGGTATCTGCGAATGTAATTTTCCAATCGGCTATCCGGCTGTCCACGATCTCGATAGCCGCCACCACTTCACCGACAGCAGCAGCCACTTGCTCGGGCGATGTGTCCACATCCGGCAAATCGGCATTCAAGATGATCGCAACTTCTGCCTCTGCCTTTGGTTGAAGCGATTTTGATGCCAGCAATTCACCGCCATCGGCGATCTCCATATCGTCGAACAGCACACCAAAATCAGGCTGATCGACACCGAGCTGCGCCTGCACCGCTTTCGCAGTCAGTCCTACTTTACGGCCAACGATGCGCCGCCCTTCGCCTAGCCAAAATGCTGTGTTTGCTGCTTGCACCGCATATGCGCCCACCGCATCGGTCGGTTCAAGACCATCGCGCAAAGGGGGTACAGCACCTGACGAATACGCGGAACGCAAACGGGCGGCGAGTTGGATGACATCTGCGGTCACGCCGAAGCCGATTTTTGGAGAAAAGCGATGTGTAGCCGGTTGAACTCGTCGGCGTCTTCAAACTGTGGCCAATGCCCGCACTCGTTCATCACGACATATTGGGCACCCGGAATCATGTTGGCGATTTGCTCTCCTTCTTCTGGCGTTGCAGTCGGATCATGCGACGTCCAAACCACCAAGGTAGGCACTTTGATCGAGCGATATTGCGCTTCAGTGATCATGTTACGGCGGCGCGTTTCCATATCCTGCAAGCACATTATTCGGTTCATAGTTTCTGCAAATCCGGGCTGCGCGTAAATCGTCCGGCGCGTTTCAATGAGGTCATCGGAAACCATCGCTTTATCGCACATCAAAAATTCGAGCCTTGCCTTGATGCGGCTCCAGCTTGGATCAGTCACCGCCTCGGTTGAGAGCATTTTCAGTCGAGTCATAACCTCAGGATGTGCTGTCCATCCACCGGCCGTGTTCAAAACTAGTTTGTCTACGACGTCGGGGTGATGAACCGCAAGGTACGTAGCGACCCATCCGCCAAGCGATTCACCTGTTATCATGGCGCTTTTGCGGCCAAGGGCATGCAGTACCGCAATTACGTGGTCTGCATAATCTTTAACCTGATAATTGATCGGTGGTTTATCGGTCCACCCATGGCCAAGCATATCAATCGCTACGAACCAGAAATGCTCGCCGTGTGGGCCGAAGTTGCGCGAATAGGCTTCCGCGTGTCCGCCTACGCCGTGAAGGGCAAGAACGAGCGGTTTCGAAACGTCTCCCGATTGCATGTAGCGTGTCTTGACGCCACCCACATCAATGAAGCCTTGCGAAAAGCTAACGCCCCGCAGGTCAGCCCAAACACTTGAAAAATTTGATGGCCTTTCAGAATTCATTTGCTGTCTCCAGTACGGCAATGGTCATGATTGATCGTCCGGTCAGGTTGCGATCAATCAAAAAGGTGAGGCCCAAAGTTGGGCTTAAATGCTGATATGTTGTTTGAATTTGGGTTGCCATCCAGAATTTGCGCAAAGGCGTCGCTCAAGAGCGATTTCGCCTCGTCTAAGCTGTTGGGAGCTGCGAACTGTCGCCAAGCTACGTAACAATCGGGCCGTACCACGATGACGCCATCTTCCTCGACTTCGCGCAACTCCTGCCAATCGCAATAAAGGTCCTGATATTGCGGATCGCCAACCACCACTGTTCGTAGAAAAGGAAGTTCCAATTCATCGGCAGCTTCGGCCCAAAGCTGGCCGGAGAGACCGGTTAGAACCGTGAAGAGGCCTTTGCCAACGACGTCCAAAGTAGAAATGCGACGACCATCCTGCCCGACCAACCACGTATGCGGAAGTTTTGCCCCTGGCCTCGTCGTGGGTTGCACATGCAAAACCGGGTCTCGCAGAAATTCCTCTGGTTTTGCATCGGTATCGGCAATCACAGCGCCAGATACATAACGCTGGTTGAGTTCGATCCCAAGCGCGTTGAACTCGGTGTCCTTTAACCGGATGGCCGCCAGCATGGCTTCGCGTGCGGCCTTGCCTTCAGGACTTGGCTCGCGAAGACGCTCAATCCCCGCTGCCACCGGATTGCTTGCTCCTTCTACTCTAAAACAGGCATTAAGCGGCGCATAATCGAGCCGCGACTGATTGGCTCGGTAAACGACTTGCTTTCCGATGGGCGCTCTCTCGTCCGAGTAAGATTCCAGCAAGCCTTTTCCAGCGAATCCATGAATGGTGTAAGCCAGTTTCCATGCAAGGTTGAACGCGTCTTGTACGCAGGTATTCAATCCCAAGCCGCTCGAAGGCGGGTGCCTGTGTACGGCGTCGCCGCCGCAAAATACGCGGTTGCTTGAATATTGCGTTGCGTAGGCCTGATTGACATACCAGACTGATGTATTGATCAATTTAAGGTCAACCGAGTCATCGCCAATCATTGACTTAATCCGGCGGGTGACGTGGTCTTCAGACATGTCAGGATCACCGTTGCTGATGTCAAATCCCCAGCCCGCAATCCATTTTTTCCAAGGGGTGACTGCCCGTAGAAGTCCCATCCCAATTTCGCCAAAACTGGTGTCAGTACTGACAATCCAATTCAATATACTGGGCCGATGCTCTACAAACTGCGTCAAATCCGCTTCAAAAATTGTATATACGGTCCCGGCTCTTGCCATGTGACCTTCCACCGAAAGCCCAGCTTGTTCAACGATGGTCGATCTGGCACCATCAGCGCCAACCAGATAGCGTGCGCGCATCGAGTATTCACGCTTCGTAAGCCGTTCCTTGAAAAAGACGGTTACGCCGCTGTCATCCTGTTCATGCCGCACATATTCGGTGTTGAATGAAAATGTAGCGCCGCGTTCTGCGGCATTTTTGATCAAGATCGGTTCAAGCTTGGGCTGAATCATATCAACCATGCTGCAAGGGCTGGCTTGCAGATAATCGCCTTTTCGCTTGTCGCCTGTCCCCCACGTTCTTTGGCGCAGCAATTCCTCGCCAGCTAGGTTGGTCGTGTACAATGTATCGCCCATCAATTCCCAAGGGGTCGCTTGCTGGAGAACCTGATCTTCAAAACCCAGATCGCGGTAGACTTCGACTGCGCGTTGGTTGGTGATGTGCGCGCGCGGGGTGTGCGCCAGCCAGTTCCACAGTGAAACCATATGGGCGCGCACGCCATAGGTAGCCAGCGCCATGGCGGTCGTCGAACCCGTCGGGCCGCTGCCGATGATTATAACATCTGTATCGAATGAACCGCTATCGGTCATAATGTTTATCCCACTCCCAAATTCTTGGATTTGCCCGACAAGATAGCCATTCCAGCAATCCATCCCTGCACGTCGGCGTATCGGTGTAGGGTCGTCTCAACCGGACCATCGGCGCGCATCGCCGCCATCGCCGCTACCCAACACATGACTTCCGGTCCGCCACGTCCCGCTTCGCGCACAAGCTCATCAACGGTCAGTCCATCGAAAATATCAGTGCTGCCGTTTGTAAGCTTTTCGAGAAATTGCTCGTCCCATTCGCGGGACACTGGAAGAATCTCGGCTTGACCCTCGTCAACAGCCACCCCCATCGCACGAATACGACTCTCTCGAACTTCGCGCTCTTGTGCACTGGGGTTGCGGTTGGCGATCAATCGTTCCCGAACATCGGGTGATGCTGTAGCAATTTGCGGCGTTGGAGGATCATGGCTAAGGCCACCAGAAGCGACAATAAGCACCCGCTTGCCCAACCCGCTTGCAAAGCGGCCAACGGCTTCGCCAAGCATTCTGGCACGGCGCATGGTCGGCAACGGCGGGGCAGCACAATTCACAAATATCGGTATGATCGGCAAGTTGCTGGCATCTCCGATGGTGCTCTCCCAAAATTGTACGAAGCCATGATCAATTCGCATCCGATAGGAAAGCGCAACATCGATGCCCTCGTCCAGCAGATGCTGTGACAATTTGACTGCAGTTCTCTCGGGAACAGTCAACGGGCCAGTTTTGGTGTTCCAATCTCCAATGGATTCAGCAGCCGCACCAACACAAAAGGCAGGCATCAGATCGTAAAAGAAGCCGTTAAAGTGATCTGGGCCGAACTCTATGACCAAATCCGGCGCGAAATCTTGAATGATTGCAGCTAGATTTTGAAAGCTATCTGCAATAGCCGAACGGGTTGCCGCGTCAACGGGTCCGTAAGGCATAAGCGGAGAATGGGAGGCGCAAGCCAAAGCCAGAGTCATTTCACTTGCGCCAATCTGGCATCTTGATTTTTGCAACTACACATTCTGGTTAGAACTTGTAACCGATCAAAACACCCCAGGTACGTGGCTCACCGTATGCTTCGAGTGAGATGACGCCGCAGGCTTTTACCTTAACCAGAACATCATTGGGTCGAGGCTGGGGCCGTTCGATCTGGTCGACCGAAAATACCGTCCCAATCTCATGAAGGCGCGCAGCCGACATAGTCGCCATTAGATAATTATCCTCTCACACAGCCCTTAGTGCCGGGCATTTATGAAATACTAGCATTTTAGTTTAGGCGACGCAACAGGTATATCGAGTTACGGTCACAACTTAAAATATAGCAAATCCAGACCTATGACGACTCAGTGGTAATTGCGCGCATCACTGTGTTTGCCACTTCTGCAATATGGTCCTCGGCTGTGATTCGTGCAGCTTTTGGGTCTTGGCGCTCTAGCGCAGCGATAATTAAATCATGCTCATTCACCGCATCGGACATATGCGGCGCAAATCCAACAGTCTGCATGATAAAGAAGTCTGACATCGCAAAGATACTTCCCTGCCTTGTGTCGAGTAAGGGCGAACTCGCCATACGGTGAAACGTGTTGTGAAACAGGCGGTTCAATTCGCGGTAGTTTTCTCCATTACTTTCTTCCAAATCTGCCTTGATGCGCCGGTTAGTGTCCTTCAAAGAATTCAGCTGGGCCGAGGTTCTACGTTCTGCGGCGAGTTCAGCTAGCAAGCCTTCAATCCGAGCAAACATTTTATAGAAGTCACTGATCTCACGAACCGTCGGGCTGATCACCTCGCAACCAACCTGCGGGATGATGCGAACAAAACCGTCTGCACCTAGCGCATTCAGCGCAGCCAGAATTGGTTGTCGGCTGGCTGATGATTCGGCTGCCAACTCTTTTACCAGAATTCGATCACCGAAACGATATTTGGCAAGGATAAGCCGTTCAAGGATTTCATCGTAAAAAATTTTCTTTTTGCTAGAGCCCATTGGATCTCCAATCTATGCCAAGTTCTAGCACGCTAGTGCATTACTTCACAATCCAACAAATTAATGCGCATAAACTCGCCAGCGCTCCAACCTCTGATGGTGCAAGTTGGACGTCGGTATCCAAGTTAGATAAATAGCGGGGCCGTTCTAAATATTTAAGGCGTGTTGCCGACGCAAGCAACATTTAGCAGCAATTCGTGATGCCGAGCCATCGCGTTAGCATAGAAAAATGATGCGGTCATTCCGCCACTTTTCCGTTCAAACGTCCACTTTTCTCAATTCCAATCCTAAACCTGACAGTCTTCTTTCGACCCATTACTAGCCTTCATGTTCTGTCCGACTTAATGGCAGGTTTCAAGCAACAGAAGTTTCGCGCTTAACGTCCACACATGGGGCGTTAGCTGAATGACGGCTTTTATTGTTCATCCGATCAGTTCAAATGACCGCACGTGGGTGGAAAGCGGACATAGTGTTGAACGTTCGCAATTGCGTATTTTTTGCTCACAAACGCTCAGGATTGGAGCCTTACGACGCCATTCTCGCTTGAACTAGGTTCGATAATGCCTGAAGGGTGTGTTTGTACATTTTGCGAGGGGGGCAATCATGCAGGACGCATTTTCATTGCGGGATACTCGTGGGAAAGCCTTTTGGGGCATTTTTCTCCTCATAGGATTGCTGACGATCTACTTCGGATTTGAGCAACCCGTTGCGGACCGTTTCTCAGGCGCGGAAAAGTATCCAGCGAGCAATGCCCTGGTGCTGCATGTTTGGACAATGGGAGCATGGATCGTCCTGCTGATGGTTCAGTTGGCGCTCGCGGGATCAAGCAGGGTTTCGTGGCATCGCACTCTCGGACTTTCAGCTTTCCTGTTGATCCCTGCTGCGCTCATCACTGGTTTTTGGGCCGAATTGTTGAGCGAGCGGCATTGGGAAGTGCGTTTCCCCGACTATGTTCGTTTCCTTCATGTGCCGATTGCACAAATGGGCGGGTTCGGAATATTTGGCGCTCTGGCGATAGTATGGCGTCGGCGTCCATCAATACACCGGCGGATGATCTTTCTGGCGACAGCTTCGGTTGTCGCCGGTGCTTGGGGCAGGGCGTTGCGGCCCGACTTTGTTGAGCCGCTCTTGGATGGAAGTCCTGCCATAATCTATGAGTGGATCCGTCACCATTTCGGTTTCATGATCATGGCGCTGGCAGGGGTCGTTTTTGACTGGCGCACACGCGGCGCAGTCCATCCCGCACTTGGCTGGGGAGCAGGGTTGATGATCTTCACTATGGGTGTTTTGACGGCGCTCACTCTCGCCGATTGGTGGCCTGATTTCGGCAGGGCTTTGATTGGCCTCTGATCCAGAAACTCAAGGTCCGCTATTGGGGCGTTTGCCGAACGGCGGCTTTGGCGGCTTGACATACCATAAACAGACTTTCAGCAACCGGCCCAAAAGCAGCCTTTAGAATATAAATTCTCGAACGTTTATTTTCCATGGCGCAACCATGCTCGATTATGTCTTCAAGTCGATTTACTGCTTTCAATTTCTGCCAATAATCCACTGGACTTCGCTGTTTGTTCGAGCATTGCTGTTGGTGTCGCAACCAGCAGATGCGACGCGCCGCCCACGCTAATAAGCGACCCGCGGCTCGGGTCAGTGGAAGCGCTGGAATCTCCAGCGCCAAGCTGGAGACCAAAAATGCCATCCACAAAACCCAAAACACAAAGCAAGGCCGCGATCGTCATCGCACTCCTAAACCGCGGCAAAGGCGCGAGCATTGATGAGATATGCAAAGCCACCAAATGGCAAAAACACAGCGCCCGCGCATTTCTCACAGGCCTGCGCAAAAAGGGCCTTGTCATCATCCGCGAACAGCGCGGCGAGGAAGGAACGGCCTACCGGATTGCCCAGACGCCCGATCAGAAACAGCAGCAGGCAGAATCATGACCGGCCTGGAGCAACAGCTGGCCGAACTAATGAGCATGCCCCCTGCCCAGCTGCGTTCGCTATGGCGCGATACATATCGATCCCCTGCTCCCGACATCGGACCAGACCTGCTTCGGCGCGGTATCGCCAATCGCCTGCAGGAGCGTATCCACGGCAAATTGCCGAACGCCGCCGAGCGTGAGATTGATCGGCTGCGCAAACGCGTGGAGCGGACGGGCAAGGCCGGTCACATGCATGCCATCTCCCTGAAGACCGGAACCAGGCTGGTTCGCTCATGGAACGGCAAAAGCTATCATGTACTCGTATGCGATGACGGTTTTGAGTTCGAAGGCCGTCATTATGAAAGCCTCAGCCATATCGCCCGCGAGATCACCGGAGCCCACTGGTCAGGCCCCCGCTTCTTCGGACTGAAGAAGCGGAGCGGATATACACCGAAAGCAGCCGCCAATGGCTGACAAACCCAAAAAGCTTCGCTGCGCGATTTACACACGCAAATCGACCGAAGATGGTCTTGAGCAGGATTTCAACAGTCTGGATGCCCAGCGCGAAGCCTGTGCTGCCTATATCCTCAGCCAGGCCAGTGAAGGTTGGGAAGCCCTTTCCGAACTTTACGATGACGGTGGTTGGTCAGGCGGCACCATGAACCGGCCCGCCATCACTCAGCTGCTGGACGATGTGAAAGCCGGCAAAGTTGATGTCATTGTTGTCTACAAGGTCGATCGGCTGACACGGTCGCTGGCCGACTTTGCCAAGATCGTCGAGATATTGGACGAAAACGAGGCCAGCTTCGTGAGTGTAACCCAGTCGTTCAACACGACCACCAGCATGGGACGGCTCACACTTAATGTCCTGCTCTCATTCGCGCAGTTCGAACGCGAGGTCACCGGCGAGCGCATCCGCGACAAGATCGCTGCTTCCAAAAAGAAGGGCATGTGGATGGGAGGACCTGTTCCCATCGGATATGATCTGGATGAACGGCGATTGGTTATCAATCATGCTGAGGCAAAAGCGGTCCGGCATATGTTCCAGCGCTACACCATACTCAAATCAGTACCGCAGCTGGTCGAAGAACTGGCTGCGGATGGTTACCGAACAAAGCCACGGCTGTACAAAGGGGAACGGATTGTTGGAGACATTCCGTTCCGGGCCGGATCACTCACCAAGCTGCTCCATAACCCGATCTATATAGGAAAGGTCCGGCATAAAGACGCCATCTACGATGGTGAGCATGATCCCATCATCGATCAGGCACTGTTCGATAAGGTGCAAAAAACCTTTGCTACCAATCGCCGCGACAACGCCCTCGGCAAGAAATCCGAGAACCCCAGCTTGCTGACCGGTCTCATTACGGATCCGGAGGGCAGGCCGATGTCACCATCACAGGCTCGCAAGGGAGCAAGGCTCTACCGCTATTATACAACCCGCCTGGAACCGGGCGAAAAGAAGAACACGGTCTGGAGAATGCCAAGCGGTGAAATCGAGCGGATCGTGATGAATGCAATTGCGAGCGAACTGGCCTCGCTTCCCTCGGCCAATGGCAAAGATGCAGATACTTTGGCGGGGCTGATCGGAGAAAACGATCAGTTGCTGGCCGACCTTCCATCAATGAGCATATCTGACAAACGGAAACTGTTGCTCAAACTGGATGTGAAAGTACAAGTAACGGCTGACACCGTCGTTATTGACCTGCTCCTCAATGATCATGATGACAGGCACAAGTTCAGCGTTGACGCCAAGCTGGTATCAAGGGGCATAGAACGCAAACTCGCTATCGCTCCCGATCAGGGTTCAGCAACGTACGAGGCTGATCCTATCCTGCTCCGGCTCATCTCTCATGCCTATGCAGCACGGGATCATTTGATCCACGATATCCCGCAGCCCATGGTCGCGCATTATACCACGCGTCATTTGAACCAGCTGGTCCGCCTCAGTTATCTGGCTCCCGATATCATAGCCGCTATCATCAACGGAACCCAGCCGCCGGAACTCACCGGTCGCCAGATCATGCGGAAAAACAATATCCCGCTGGACTGGGCCAGCCAGCGGATCATGTTCGGGTCCGCATAAGCTAGAAACTCAGGGGAAATTACCCCTCAAAATGATCTCTACACCAAAACCATCCAACTGCATCTGGACTCCAATATTTGGGCCCTAGAGATAATTCGTGATAACTCAGTAGATCCGCGGCTTCCAGAGCGTCTCTGGCACCCGAGCCATTGCACCAACGGCGCGCAACCCTCGGACATTGCGCGACAATATCCAGGTATGCCGCTCCATCTAAGTAACTGTTTTAAAGTGATAAAAATGGTGGTGCTGCTAGAGAGAATTGAACTCTCGACCTCGTCATTACCAATGACGCGCTCTACCACTGAGCTACAGCAGCCAACCATTTCGATACATCGGCATTGTCCGCTAATCGCTGCGGTTTATGCCAGACCGCGGGCCTAAGACCAAATGCGTGCGATGTTGTCAAGCGGAGTTGCGTTTTTAACCCGATAATGCGATCAGGCGCCATGCCCAAACCACAGCCCAAATCCGAGAAAGAGCGCAAGGAAGCGGAGAAAGCCGAGCGTCTTGCGGAGCAGCTGCGCGCCAATCTGCGCCGCCGCAAGGCCCAGGCGAAACAGCTGGAGCCGGGCGATATCCCCGCCAAACCGCGAGGCTAGACGTTCACCACCGCGCGTTCCGGCCTGATCCGTTCGAAATTGCTGACCGCCTCGATGAATTTTGCCGACACCGGAGACACCTGTTCGGTCGCCGGATCAAACCAGACATAGGTCAGCTTGACCACATTGAGCAGTTCGTCCCCGCGCAGGATATGCACGAGCAGCGCATAGCTGGTCTTCCCGAATCGGGTGATCCGCACCGCGATGTCGAGCAGGTCATCGGCCCTGGCCGGCGCGCGAAAATCGACCTCGGCGTGGCGCACCCAGTTGTCGCCGCCAAAATGGCGCGTGAACGTGGCGAGCATGTCGCCTTCGTCGCGCGGCCGGTCCGCTGCCACCAGCGCGCGCATATATTCGGTCAGGCCGATATCGGCAAAGGCCATGTAATGGGCATTGAACACAATGCCCTGCAGATCGCATTCGGCATAGCGCACACGCAGCGGGGTGATCAGGCGAAAGCCGTCGCGGGGGTTGTTCTGTTCGGTCATGGTGCCGGCTCTTTCCCCAGCACCGCGAGCCTGTCAACCGGCTTCGGGGGCCGTCATGCAAAAGGCATTGAGCTTGTTGCCGTCGGGATCGCGGAAATAGCCGGCGTAGAAGCCCTGGTCGCCGCGCGGTCCCGGTGCGCCCTCGTCGCTGCCGCCATGGGCCAGGGCGATATCATAGATGCGCTGCACCTGATCCGTGTCCTTCGCCTCCAGCGCCACCATCACGCCGTTGCCGACGGTGGCCGGCTGGCCATCGAACGGCTTGGTCGCCGCGACACCGGGCGCGCCGCCCATCGTGCCCCAGGCGATGAACTCGTCGAAGTCCATCATCCGGCCGACGCCCATTTCGGCGGCGATCGCGTCATAGAATTTCGCTGCCCGTGGCAGATCGTTGGTTCCCAAAGTGACATAGCCAATCATCAACTTCCTCCTCGATAGGGAGAAAGAACATTACGGGAACATATGATTCGGGTCAATAGGTTCAGAGCGGCGCGGTCTGTGCCTCCAGCCACTCCAGATCATCCCCTGCCAGCTGCGGCGCGATCACCGCGCGCACCTTGGCATGATAATCGTCGACCCATTTGCGTTGGTTCGAGGACAGCATCGCGACATCGATCAGCTTGCGCTCGAGCGGCGCAAAGGTCAGCGTCTCGAAGCCCAGCATGGTCTGTTCGCCACCCTCGATTTCCCGCTCCTCGACCAGGAACAGATTTTCGATGCGAATCCCGAATTCGCCCGCCTTGTAATAGCCCGGTTCGTTGGACAGGATCATGCCCGGCTCCAGTGCCTGGTTCATGCCGCCGAAGCTGGCGATCCGCTGGGGTCCTTCGTGCACCGACAGATAGCTGCCGACGCCGTGGCCGGTGCCGTGGCCATAGTCCACGCCATCGGCCCACAGATATTGCCGCGCCAATATGTCGAGCTGGCCGCCGGTTGTGCCCTTGGGGAACACCGCCTGATCGAGCGCGATATGGCCCTGCAGGACCTGTGTATAGCGCTTGCGCATCTCCGCCGTCGGCTGGCCGACCGCAACCACCCGGGTAACATCGGTGGTGCCGTCGGGATATTGCCCGCCGCTGTCGACCAGATAGAGCGAATTCATTGTCACCGGCTGGTTGGTTTCCTCGTTCACGCTGTAATGCGGCAACGCGCCATGGTCACCGGCGGCAGAAATGGTGCGGAAGGACAGGTCCTTGAGCTCCGGATTTTCCGCACGGAACTCCCGCAGCCGCGCCGCGGCCGACAATTCGTCCAGTCCGCCCTTGGGCGCTTCGTTCGCCATCCAGTGCAGGAATTTGGTCAGCGCCGCGCCATCGCGCTTCTGCGCGGCCTTGTGACCGTTGATCTCGGCTTCATTCTTGATCGCCTTGGCGAGAACCGTCGGATCGCGATCCTTGACGACCTTGGCGCCGGCGCTGTCGAGCGCCGAGAAAATCGCGGCAACCGATCGTTCGGGGTCCACCGCAACGGTCTTGCCGTTCATCTCCGACAGGGCATCGGCCAGCTCGTCATAGTCCCGGATGGCGACATGATTGCCGAGATGCTCGCGCACCGCATCGGTCAGCTTCTCCGGCGCGACAAACAGGGTCGCCGTCTCGTCGGCGCGGACGATCGCATAGGCCAGCGGCACCGGCGTGTTTGAGATGTCCTTGCCGCGGACGTTGAAGAACCAGGCGACCGAATCCAGCGCCGCGATCACCGTCGCGTCATAGTCGTTGTCCTTGAGCCAGGCGGCGACATCGGCGCGCTTGTCCCGGGCGGACTTGCCGGCATATTGATCCGGATGAACCGCCAGTTTCTCCGGCGAGCGCGGCGGCTGGTCTTCCCAGACGGCATCGATCGGGTTGCTTGCCACTTCGACCAGCTCGGTGCCGGACTTCTTCAGCGCCTTGCGCGCCGTTTCCGCCCAGTCGCGGGTGTGCAGCCAGGCGTCATAGCCGATCTTGCTGCCCTGGGGCGCGTTGGCCGCCAGCCATTCGTGCGGCTTCTGGTCGGCGATATTGACATATTCGTAGAGATTGCCGTCGACCTGGTCGCGCACCTGCACGACATAGCGGCCGTCGATAAACATCGCCGCCTTGTCCTTGAGCACGATCGCCGAACCGGCGGAACCGCCAAAGCCGGTCAGCCAGGAAAGCCGCTGCGCATATTCGCCGACATATTCGCTCATATGCTCGTCGCAGATCGGCACGACAAAGCCGTCGAGACCGTCTTTTTGCATTTGTTCCCGCAGCGCGTGGAGGCGGGCTTCGTAAGTGGACATCAACATCGCTGAGCAAACTCCTTGAATAAGACTATAGTGCAACACATAGGGGTTCCGAGCCCCAATCGCCACCTAAATCCGGCCAGAGAAGAGCAGAGACCATGACAGAAAAGCTGACCCGTCCGCCATTTGCGGAGCAACGCGACCACAATTATGAACGCCACGGCTACCGGATCAGCGACCCCTGGCACTGGCTTAAGGACCCGCGCTATCCGGTGGTCGAGGACGAGGACGTGCTCGCCTATCTCAAGGCGGAAAACCAGTGGTTCGAACAGAATATGGCCGACCGCAAGCCGCTGACCGATGCCCTGTTCCAGGAAATGAAGGCGCGGATCAAGGAAGACGACAGCTCGGTCCCGCAAAAGGACGGCGACTGGCTCTACTGGAGCAAGTTCGAGCCGGGCATGCAATATCGCCAGCACTGGCGCAAGGCGGTGTCGGGCGGGGAAGACCAGCTGATGCTCGACGAGAATGTCCTGGCCGAGGGCAAGGAATATTTCCGACTTGGCGCGGCTTCGGTATCCCCCGACGGGCGCCTGCTGGCCTATGCCTATGACGACAACGGCTCGGAGCGGTTCGAGGCGCGGATCAAGGATATGTCCACCGGCGAACTGCTGCCAGTTGTCATCCCCGGCACCCTGTCGAGCCTGGTCTGGTCCGCCGACTCCACCATGCTGCTCTATGGCCTCGCCAACGAGCAATGGCGCACCGACAATGCCCGGCTGCATGTTCTCGGGACCGATATCGCCAAGGATGTCGAGCTGTATCACGAGGATGACGAGGGCTACCGGGTCGGCATCGGCCTGACCCATTCGGAAAAATATATCGTCATTTCGACCGGTGACCACGAAACCAGCGAAGTGCGGCTGGTGCCCACCGACAATCCGCTGGCCGAACCGATCCTGGTGTCCGCGCGCCAGACCGGCCGCGAATATGATGTCGAGGAACATGACGGCACGCTCTATATCCTGACCAACGACGATCATGTGAATTTCCGGCTGGCGACGGCCGCGGTGAGCGAGCCGGACCAGTGGACCACCCTGATCGCCGGATCGGATGAATTCTATCTGACCGACGTCTGCACGTTCAAGGATTTCTATGTGACCGAGGGTCGCGAGAACGGCCTCGATCAGGTTGAAATCCGCTCCTATGACGATCCGTCCAAAGTCGAACGGATCGCCTTCCCCGAGGCCAGCTACAGCGCCGGGCTGGACGACAATCCGGAATATGATGTGGACAAGCTCCGCCTCGGCTATGCCTCGATGGTGATGCCGAACACCGTGTTCGACTATCATCTCGCCGACCGATCGCTGGAGACGCTCAAGGTACAGGAAATTCCTTCCGGCTATGATGCCAGCCAATATGTCACCGAACGGCTGATGATCGAGGTCCGCGACGGGACGCAGGTGCCAGTGTCTCTGGTCTACCGCAAGGACACGAAGATCGACGGCAGCGCGCCGCTGCATCTCTATTCCTACGGTGCCTACGGCTATGCGGTGCCGCCCAGCTTCTCGACCACCCGGCTCAGCCTGGTCGACCGCGGCTTTGTCTATGCAATTGCCCATATCCGCGGCGGCGATGATCTCGGCCGCAACTGGTATCTCGACGGCAAGCTGACCAGGCGGACCAACACGTTTAACGATTTCGTCGATGTTGCCAAGGGGCTGATTGCGAAGGGCTATACCAGCAAGCGCCGGATCTCGGCCTCGGGCGGCTCTGCCGGCGGCGAGTTGATGGGTGCGATCGTCAACAGCGACCCCGACCTCTGGGGTGCCGTGGTGGCGCATGTTCCCTTTGTCGATGTCCTCAACACGATGCAGGACGAAAGCCTGCCGCTGACCCCCGGCGAGTGGCCGGAATGGGGCAATCCGATCACCGACAAGACCGCCTTCGAATATATCCGCAGCTATTCCCCCTATGACAATGTGAAGGCGCAGGCCTATCCGCCGATGATGATTACCGGCGGGCTCAACGATCCCCGCGTGACCTACTGGGAGCCGGCGAAATGGGCGGCAAAGCTGCGCGCGACCAAGACCGACGACAATATCCTGCTGCTCAAGACCAATATGGGTGCCGGCCATGGCGGCAAGTCGGGCCGGTGGAACGCGCTGGAGGAGACGGCAGAGGAATTTGCCTTCATCCTGTGGCAGATGGGGATGGCGGAGTGAGCGACGACCTGTCTCGGCAGCCAGCCGGGGAATCCGGCTTTACGCTTTCGATCACCGCCCGGCCGGAGGACATTGACGAACTCGGCCATGTCAACAACGCGGTCTGGGTGCGCTGGATCCAGGACATGGCAACAGCGCACTGGCAGGCGATCGCGCCGCAAGATGCTGTCGAGCGCTATATCTGGGTCGTGACCCGGCACGAGATTGACTATCGTGGCAATGTCGGGGCCGGCGAGACGGTTACCGGCTATACCTGGATTTCAGAGCCACCCAGGGGTGCCCGTTTCTGGCGCAATGTCCGCTTCACCGGGCCCGATGGCGCGATCAAGGTGGTCGCCAAGACCAGCTGGGCGATCATCGAACGGACAAGCGGGAGACCGGTGCGGGTTCCCGCCGATCTGGCGGACCTTTTTCTGAAGGTTTAAGGCGCAGGAATGGCGGTCGAAGGCGCCAGCGGTGACGGCTGGTCGACCTTGTCGCCTTCGGCCGTGCGCAATTGCTGCGGCTCGAGAATCGCCGCGGTCTCGATGACGTCCAGCGCCCGTCGCGCTTCGTTATAGCGCCGCGCCTTATCCATCCATTGCAGGGCGTCCTCGTCCTTCTCCACGCCGGCCAGCTTCTCGACTTCGGCGATCGCGGCATCGACATTGCCGGTTTCGACATAGCGTTTCGCACGAATCAGGCGCTGGTGCGGTGCCGGGGATGGCGTGCCCGGACGGCGGATGACGAAGAGCTCGGAAAGCTCCCGCTTGAAGTCCGCCCAGAAGCCCTGTCCGCTCGAGCCGGTCATCAGTGCAGGCCCCAGTTCGTCCAGTCCCGACGACAGCTCTTCCAGTGTCACCGGCTCGCGCGAGGCGTTGACGATCGTGGTAACGGCCTTGGGCTGGGCATCCCCGAAACGGAGCCGCAGCTGGGGATCAATATAGCCAAGCGGCGAGCCGCGATCCAGCGCGCGGCGCGCGGCAAAGGCGATCAGCAGGCCCTCGGCCCGGGCGGCGTTGCCCGACGCGGCCTGCGCCTGCACATTGATTCGCGACAAACGGTCTTCCAGATCAGCAACGCGCACCGCCAGCGCCCGCTCGAGATCGGGTGTCAGGGTTGTCGTCGCCGCCGTGTCCGACGACTGCGCTGCCGGCGGCAGCACCGTACCATCAGCGTCAATGCGCTTGGCAAGGGCGGTCGCCGGGTCGGGCTTTGCCTTCGTCCCATTGCGATTGGCAACCGCTGCGGTCTCCGTGTCCGGAGCACTGTCAAACGGATTGTAGCGCGACAAAATCCATCCGGTCAGTATGACCCCGCCAATAAAGGCGACGACCATCAAAATAAGGACATTGCGCGTCAGGTTGCTTTTGCCGGCTGATGGCGAAAGCCTTTCATAATCTCGGCTCATTCCGGTTTCCTTTCCCGGCCCGGCCAGATGGCGAACCAAATATTCTCATTCATACCGGCATAGTCCGGTCGCCAGAGACAGTAAAGCATCGTCGTCCGGATGCGCCGCGATCTGCAGACTTCTCCATCCCTCTCCCGCCGCTTCTGCCACCTTCGCGGAAAAGGCCAGGGTGTGGTGCCTGTCCCGTTTTATGCGCAGGCGCTCCAGCTCAGCCACCAGATGCCTTGCCGCCCGCGCCGAATGGAGCAGGATAACCGTCTCCCTCTGCAGGCAGGCCACGGCCTTCTCGCCCAGGGCGACGGCTCTCGACCGGTAGACGGGAATGATATGCAATTCCCGCTGACCCGCATCAAGCTGGCTATGCTGTTCGCCCGCCAGCCACAAAATCCTGCGATAGCGGTCTTCCGCCAGTGAATCCAGCAAGGCCTGCGCGTTGGAAGTGCCGGTTTTTTCAATCGCAAATCCCGCCTTTTCCGCCGCTACGGCGGTTGCTTCGCCCACCGCCAGAACGGGCAGCGATTTATAGGCATCAAGCTCCGCGCCACCCGAGGCAACGGCGTTGGCACTGGTCAGCAGCAGGGCGTCAAAGTCCTGCGCCGCAGGACCGGACCACGCGACCGGCTCGACGCTGAACAATGGATCCACGACGGTCTGCAGTCCCCGCTCCTGCGCCCGCCGCTCGGTCTGCAACGCGCCGTCCAGTGGCCGCAGGATCAGCAGCGGCCGGGTCATTGACCAAATATGGCTCTCAGCTCGGCACTGGCCTGGCCCAGCAGCGTTTCCGCCAGGATCGCCGGCGCGGAGACATCGCCAATGTCGAAATGGGAACTACCGGCAACGAATTCCGACCCGTCGGGCAACAGGATTTCGGCCCGCAGATGCGCCCTCGCCCCGTCAATTGTGGCCAGCGCGGCAACCGGGCTGTGACAGTCGGCGGTGAGCCGCTGGAGAAACAGCCGTTCTGCGATCACGGCCCGAAAGGTACCGGTCGATGATATTCCGCGCATCAGATGACGGACATGACGGTCATCGGTGCGCGCCTCGATCCCGACCGCGCCCTGTGCCGGTGCGGGCAGCATGATCTCGTCCGATATCTCGACCCCGATATCCGCCATATCGAGGCGGTTCAGGCCAGCGGCGGCGAGCAGCGTTGCGTCATAGTCGCCGTCTTCAATTTTCTGCAGCCTGGTCTGTACATTGCCGCGAATGAGCCGGATATCCAGATCGGCCCTTTGCCTGAGCAGCTGCGCCTTGCGACGCGGCGAGGCGGTGCCGACAATGGCGCCTTCGGGCAGCATGGCGATCGAATCGGCCCCGATCAGCCGGTCGTGGATATCGGCCCGCTCCAGCATCGCGGCGAGTATGAACTGCTCCGGGCGCAGGGTTTCGACATCCTTCATGCTGTGCACGGAGCAGTCGATCTCGCCATTGCCGAGCGCGTGATCCAGCTCCTTGGTCCACAGGGCCTTGCCGCCGACCTCGGCGAGCGGGCGATCGAGAATCTTGTCACCGCTGGCCACCATCGGCACCAGCTCGACCTGTTCGGGTCGCCAGCCATGGGTGGATAGCAGCGCATTGGCAGTCATCTGGGCCTGGGCCATGGCCAGTGGTGACTGGCGCGTACCGATACGCAGGGGCCGGTCCAGTCCGGCGAGAATCTCTTTTTTGCTGTCTTCGCTCATGATAGCGCTTGTCCTAATGGCTTGAGCGCCTAAGTAAAAGCGTCATGAGCCTGATTTTGGGAATTGAATCCAGCTGCGACGAAACGGCGGCCGCGCTAGTCACGTCTGATCGGGAGATTCTGGCGCACAAACTGGCGGGCCAGGAAGCCGAACATGCCCCCTATGGCGGCGTCGTTCCCGAAATCGCTGCCCGCGCCCATGCCGAAATCCTGACACCGCTGATCGCGGCCGCTCTTGCCGAAGCCGGCAAGTCGCTGGACGATGTCGATGCGATCGCCGCCACGGCCGGCCCCGGCCTGATCGGCGGCGTGATGGTCGGCCTGGTCACCGGCAAGGCGTTGGCGATGGCCGCCGGCAAGCCGCTGGTCGCGGTCAATCATCTCGAGGGCCACGCGCTCTCGCCGCGACTGGTCAATCCCGAACTCCCCTTTCCCTATCTGCTGATGCTGGTCTCCGGCGGCCATTGCCAGATCCTGCGGGTCGAGGGTGTCGGCCAATATCGGCGCCTGGCGACCACGATCGACGATGCCGCCGGCGAAGCATTCGACAAGACTGCGAAAATCCTCGGCCTCGGCTATCCGGGCGGTCCCAAAGTTGAATCCCTTGCCCGGCAGGGCGACCCGGCGGCGGTGCCTTTGCCGCGCCCGCTGATCCGCTCCGCCGAACCGCATTTTTCCTTCGCCGGCCTGAAAAGCGCCGTGGTGCGCGCGCAGCAGAGCGGCATGTACAAGCCCGAGGATATTGCCGCCTCCTTCCAGCAGGCCGTCGTCGACTGCCTGCGCGACCGGCTCCAAAAGGCGATTGGCGAGCAGGAAAGCTGCGCGCATCTTGTGGTCGCCGGCGGCGTCGCCGCCAATGGCCCGATCCGCACGATGCTCGAACAGGTCGCTGAAGACAATGCCATGACCTTCACCGCGCCGCCGCAATGGCTGTGCACCGATAATGCGGCGATGATCGCCTGGGCCGGCGCCGAGCGCTTTGCCGCCGGCCTGACCGATCCGCTGGACTTTGTCGCCCGGCCGCGCTGGCCGCTCGATCCGACGGCGGACAAGGCGCGCGGCGCGGGAGTGAAGGCATGAACAACGCCAACAGAAAAATCGGCGTGATCGGTGCAGGCGCCTGGGGCACCGCATTGGCACAGGTGCTCTCCGAGGGCGAGCCGCAACTGCTGCTGTGGGCGCGCGAACCGGAAACCGTCGACCAGATCAACCGAAATCACGAAAACCGCTCCTTTCTCCCCGGCCATCCGCTCCGCGAGACGATCGTCGCGACGCAGGACTGGGATGCGATGGCGGCTTGCGACGTGCTGTTGCTGGTCACGCCGGCGCAGCATCTGCGCTCGACGCTCGAGACGCTGCCACCCAGCGATGCGACGCTGATATTGTGCTGCAAGGGTATCGAGGCCGAAAGCCGGATGCTGATGAGCGAGGTTGCCGCAGAAATGCGACCCAACAATCCGCTGGCGGTCTTGTCCGGCCCGACCTTTGCCCATGAAGTGGCGCAAGGCCTGCCCACTGCCCTGACCCTGGCGTGCGAAAGCGAAGCCTTGTGGGATCAACTCAACCCGCTGATCGCAAAAACCACCTTCCGGCCCTATTTTTCCGATGATGTGATCGGTGCGGAAATCGGCGGCGCGGTCAAGAATGTGCTGGCGATCGGCTGCGGCGTCGTCGACGGTGCCGGCCTCGGCCAGAACGCCCGCGCCTCGCTGATCAGTCGCGGTTTTGCGGAGATGCTCCGTTATGGCGAGGCCCGGGGTGCCAGCGCCGAAACCCTGTCCGGCCTGTGCGGTCTCGGTGATCTGGTGCTGACCTGTTCCTCGACCAGCTCGCGCAACTTCTCGCTCGGTAGGGGATTGGGAGAAGGCCGGTCGGCCGAATCGCTCCTGTCCGATCGCGCGACCGTCGCCGAGGGCGCCTCGACCGCGCCGGTGCTGCAGCAGGACGCCAGGGTGCGGGGGATCGACATGCCGATCGTCGAGGCTGTCTGTGCCTTGCTGGCCGGTCAGGCCGACGTTCAGTCTGTGGTCACCCGGCTCATGAAAAGGCCTCTGGTTTCCGAACGCCGCTAGGCCAAAGGCATGATGATGACATATTTGCAAAATTGCTTTAGACGTCTGCCCTTGGAGCGGACCAGCCGGAGAGCGATTTGAACAGTCCTGAACCATCAGGCACGGCTGGTGCGGCCCCCCTGGATGCCACGCCGCCCGCGGACAAGAGCAAGGAAGATATTGCGGCGCTGGCCAAGGGCGGGCGAACCAATATTTTCGGATTCCTGCTGCGGCTGGCTGCGCGACTGCCGTTCCTGTTCATCGCTGGACGCATTTACGGCGCGGAAACGCTGGGGCGCTTTGCCTATGCGATACTGGTAGTCGAATTTGCCGCGCAACTCGCCACGCTTGGCCTCAAACGGGGGCTGGCGGCCCAGCTGAGCAAGACCGAAAGGCCGCATGTGCATGTGGTCTGGGATGGCCTGCTGGTCAGCTTCCTGGCATCGGCCGTTGCGGCGACGATCCTGATCAGCTTTCCGTTCATCATGTTCCCCAACAGCGCAATCAACGGACTGGACCGCTTTCTGCCGCTGGTGATCTTCACGGTGGTTGGAGCCGATATTGCGCTGGCCGCCCTCGCTTATCGCTATGATATTGCGGCGACCGTGCGCGCCCGGTCGATCGTCGAGCCCTGGACGATCAGCATCGCCGCCTTTCTCTTCTCCTATTACTCGCTGCGCGACGGCCTGATCCTGTCCTACGTGGTATCGATGGTCGCAGCCCTGATCGCCTCGCTCTGGCCGCTTTTCAAAAGCTACGGTCTGCCCTGGGGCTGGCGCCCCGAACCGGTGAAGATCGCGGCGATCGCCCGGCGCAACATGCCGCTGGCTGCCGCCGATGCGGCCGAATGGGGTTCGCGCCGGCTGGATCTGGCGATCCTTGGCCTGTTCGCCTCGCCCGCCATTGTCGGTGTCTATTATATCGCGCAGCAGGTGGCGAGCCTGCCGCAGAAGCTCAAGACCAGTTTCGATCCCATTCTCGGGCCGGTGATCACGCGCAACCTGGCGGACGGCAATATGAAGGCCATCGCCAGCCAGGTCAGCCAGGTCGGCTACTGGATCATCGCTGCCCAGATCGGCATCGCCCTGGCGCTGGCGATTCCCGGCGAAGCCGTGATGGGACTGGTCGGTCCGAATTTCGTCGGCGGAACCGGTGCCCTCGCTTTCCTCCTTGCAGCGGAGGCGGTCGCGGCAACCGCGGTGGTCAGCGAATCCGCGCTGGTCTATATCGCTCGCCATCGCAATCTGCTGATCTCGCTGTCGATGCTGCTGCTGCAGGCCGCGCTCAGCGTCGCCTTCATCCAGATCAGCCTTTACATGGGCTGGGGACCCCTGTTTCAGGCGGCCGCTGTTGCGGCCGCGCTGATGGTGGCGCTTGCCTATGCCTCGGTCGTCAAAGCGATTTTCCTGTCGAAGCTGCTCGGCGCCCCGGTCAACGGGTGGCGCTGGACCCTGATGATCGCGATCGGCGTCGCCAGCGCGATCGGTTATCTTGCCACGCTTCTGCCGGAATGGGCGGAGCTGATCGTCGGCATCCCGATGATCCTGGGCAGCTATGCCTGGGTCATCTGGAAATGGGGCTTCGGGCCGGAAGACCGGACCTTGTTCAAGATGAAGAGCTGATCAGCCGAGACGGGCTTTCACCAGTTCCATCAGATCCGCTTCCGGGCGGGCGCCGTAATGCGAAATCACTTCCGCTGCAGCGATCGCGCCCATCGTCAGACAATCTTCCATCGAACGCTGCTCGACATAGCCGCTCAGGAAACCGGAGGCGAACAGGTCGCCCGCGCCCGTCGTATCGATGATATGTTCAACCGGTTCCGCTGCCACTGCAGTCGTCTTGCCATCCCGAACCGCGATCGCGCCCTTTTCGCTGCGCGTCACGATCAGCGTTTCGACCTTCGCGGCCGTCTCGGCCACCGCCGCGTCAAAATCGTCGGTTTCGGCGAGCATCTGGATTTCGGATTCATTGGCAAACAGGATATCAATCTTGCCGCCATTGATCAGTTCGAGAAACTCTGCCCGGTGCCGGTCCACACAGAATGTGTCGGACAGGGTGAAGGCGACTTTCCGCCCGTGTTTCCGGGCGATATCGATCCCCAGCGCCATCGCTGCCTTGGGTTCGTCGGCATCCCACAAATAGCCCTCCAGATAGAGGATCGCGCCGCTGGCGATCAACTCCGCATCGACGGCTGCCGGTGGCAGAAACTGGGAAGCCCCGAGGAAGGTATTCATCGTCCGCTGGGCGTCCTTGGTGACAAAAATCAGGCAGCGCGCGGTTGGCGGTTCCTTGCCCATCGGCGGCACGTCAAAATCGATTCCGGTGGCGCGAATGTCATGGGCAAACACTTCGCCCAGCTGATCGTCGGCAACCTGCGCGATCAATGCGCACTGGCGGCCCAATGTTGCCGCACCGGCCAGCGTATTCGCTCCGGAACCTCCGCTGATTTCGCGTGCAGGACCCATGTCCCGATACAGTTCCTGCGCGCGGTTGGCATCGATCAGCGCCATGCTACCCTTGACCAGCTGCTCTTCGTCGAGAAATTCGTCGCTGGCCTGGGCGATCACATCTACAATTGCATTGCCGATCGCGACAATATCATAACGGGCTTCGGTGCTCATAAAAGTCCTTTGGGCGCAGGTTGAATTGAGGGGCTGCGTTAGGGTGTTGCTCCGGAACCATCAAGCAGAATTGACGCTGGCACGGCAATCGTGACATGGCGTTACAAATGATCCAGGCCTTCACCCGCGCGCTTGCGCAACTCACCGACCGGACGATAATGGCAATTCTGCTCAAGGTCATGATCCTCACGATCCTGCTGTTCGCCCTGTTCGGGGTCGCGGCCTATTTCGGCCTGCTGTGGCTGTTCGCCTGGCTCGGCTGGACGCAGGGCGGATTTGCTGCCGCAACCGCCGCAGTTATCATCGCCATTCTGACCGGGCTGCTGTTGTTCCGGATTGTCGCCATTTTTGTGCTGAACATCTTCTCGGACGAGATCGTCGACGCGGTCGAACGGCGCTATTACCCCGAGCGAGCGGAAACGGCAAAAGCGCCGGGCCATGCGCTCGGCATTCGCATGGGGCTCGCTTCCACGGGCCGCGCCCTCGGCTATAATATTGTCGCAGCACCGCTCTATATCCTGCTGCTGGTAACCGGCATCGGTGTCCCGATTGCCTTTTTCGCGGTCAATGGCATTTTGCTGGGCCGGGACCTTCAGGATATGGTCGCGGCCCGCCATGTCTCCGATTATCGCAATCTCGCGACGGAATGGAGCCTTCCGAAAGTCCAGCGCTTTGTCCTGGGCCTGATCGCGGTGCTGTTGCTGGCGATCCCCTTTGTCAATTTCCTTGCGCCGGTTTTGGCAGCCGCTATGGCTACCCATCTGGTGCATGGGAAGAAGGAAACACAGTGACCATGAAAGCCAAATTTCTCATATTGCTCAGCTTGCCGGCACTGGCCGCCTGCGCCTCGACGACGACTGCGCCCAGAAGCACCGGCCTGCCCGCCGTCTCGGGATCGCCGCTCAGTTCCGTGGCCGGTCTCGAAATTGTCATGGGCAAGACCGCGGATCAGCTGACTCGCCTGTTCGGCAATCCCCAGCTCGATATCTCCGAGCCACCGGCCCGGAAACTGCAATTCGCCAGCGGCGCATGCATCCTGGATGCCTATCTCTATCCCCAGGAATCGGGCGGGGCTCAGCGAGTCACCCATATCGACACCCGGCGCAGCGATGGTGCCGCGGTCGACCGGGTGAGCTGCGTCAACGCCTTGCGGCTACGCTGATACCAGCTGGTCGAGCGCCCAGCTGGCCGCTTCCCGGATGACGTCATCGCCATCGTCCAGCAGCGCCTTTACTGGCGCTATCAATGCAGAGTCACCGCTGTTGCCTGCGGCAATCAGGGCGTTGCGCACAATCCGGTTGCGACCGCTCCGCTTGATCGGCGATCCCGAAAATACCTTCCGGAAACCGGCATCGTCGAGCGCCAGCAAGTCGACCAGAGCGGGCGCGGCCAGCTCGGCCCGCGGCAGAAATGCCTTGTTCGCTGCTCCCGCCTGCGCAAATTTGTTCCAGGGGCAGACCGCGAGGCAATCGTCACAGCCATAGATATGGTTGCCGATTGCCTTGCGATACTGGTGCGGGATCGGCCCCTTGTGCTCGATCGTCAGATAGGAAATGCAGGCGCGGGCATCGAGCTGATAGGGCGCAGGAAAGGCATTGGTCGGACAAATGTCCTGGCAGGCCGAGCAACTGCCGCAGCGGTCCTTTCCCGGTGTCGAGGGTTCGATCTCCAATGTTGTATAAATCGCGCCGAGAAACAGCCAGCTGCCATGATCGCGGCTCACGACATTGGTATGCTTGCCCTGCCAGCCGAGGCCGGCGGCTTCCGCCAGCGGCTTTTCCATCACCGGCGCGGTATCGACAAAGACCTTCACCTCGCAGTCCGCCTCTCCGACCAGCCAGCCGGCGGTCCGCTTGAGCGCCCCCTTCACCACGTCATGATAATCCTTGCCCTGCGCATAGACCGAAATGCGGCCGTGATCTGCGATGCCTTCCAGTGCAAACGGATCGGTGCCGGGGGCGTAGCTCATGCCCAGCATGACCACCGTCCGTACCTCCGGCCACAGGGTTGTCGGATCGGACCGCTCATCGGCGCGGTTCGCCATCCAGATCATGTCACCCTGCCGGCCCTCGGCGAGCCATTGCCGCAGCCGCTGCCCGGTCTGGGGCGCCAGCGTCGCCGGGGCTATGCCGACGGCCGAAAACCCTTCTTCCATCGCCTTTTTTTCAAGCGCTTTGGCCAATCTTAACTTGTCATCCGGCATAGGCTGTCCCTATCAAACACTACCGCCAGATATGAAAGCCGTAAATGCACGCGCCCCACTCCGAATTTGCCATAGAGGCCCGCAATATCGTCAAAAGATTCGATGGTGAAGCCGCCGTCGACGGCATTGACCTGACGATCAGCAAGGGCAGCATATTCGGCATATTGGGACCGAATGGCGCGGGCAAGACCACGACCCTGCGAATGCTGCTCGGGATCATCGATCCGGACGAGGGCGAACGCTTTCTGCTCGGCTCGCCGGACCCGATTTCCAAGGCGCATCAGGTCGGCTACCTGCCCGAGGAGCGCGGCCTCTACCAGTCGATGAAGGCCTATGACGCGATCGCCTTCATGGGCGCTCTGCGCGGTCTGCCGCTCGCCGAAGGCCGCAAGCGCGGTCGCGCGATGATGGAAGCGCACGGACTGGGTGATGCCGTCGACAAGCAGATCCGGCAATTGTCCAAGGGCATGGCACAGACGGTGCAATTGCTCGGCACCCTGGTTCACGATCCCGACCTGATCATCCTCGACGAGCCCTTTTCCGGTCTCGACGCACTCAACCAGGGCAAGCTGGAAAGACTGATCCGCAATCAGGCCGACAAGGGCGTCACGGTGATCTTCTCGACCCACGTGATCGCCCATGCCGAGCGATTGTGCGAAGAGATCGCGATCATCGCCGATGGGAAAATACCGTTCAAGGGCAAGGTGTCGACGGCGCGCGACCGGCTCCGTCCGCAGGTGCATCTCGAGACCCGCAATCTCGACGGCCCCTGGCGCAGTGCCATCCCGGCAGACTGCCAGCCGCTCGGCCACCACTGGCATTTCACCCTGCCGGAAAACGGGGTGGAACCGCTGCTGCATGCGCTTGTCGAAGGCGGCGCCGGTATCGAGTCGCTGTCGATCGAACGCCCCGGCCTGCACGACGCCTTTGTCCAGATCGCCGGCGAAGCGGTGGCCCGCAAAATGGAGGAAGATGGCGCGAGCAACAACGGGGACGAAACCGCATGATCGAAACCATCCGCGCCGCCTTTGTCATCGCTCGCCGCGATTTCACCGCAATCATATTCTCCAAATCCTTCTTTTTCTTCCTGCTCGGCCCGCTCTTCCCGCTCGGAATCGGGATTGCAGCCGGGGGTCTGGGCTCACAGGTATCGCGGGATATCGACAATTCTGTCATCGGCGTTGCGCTGAGTCCGGCAGAAACGGAGCGTTTGCTGGAAACCCGCAACCGCCTGACCCGGAGCCTGGGTTCCAAGTCCCTGCCCGAACTCATCGTCCTGAACAATTTCGAGGCCGATGAAGCAGCCATCGCCGCCAAACTGAACAGCACCAAGTCCCTGTCGGCCATTCTGTCGGGAACTCTGGCGAGGCCGGTGCTCACCGGCTCGCAAAGGGACGTCAACCGATGGCAGGGCAAAATCTCCCTCCTCGCGGAAACCGCCCTTGCACAGCCCGTCCCGGTTGAAATCGAGACACGGCTGGTCGGCCAGACCGGCAGCTCCAGCGAACGCAACCAGCTGATCACCGCGCAGGGCGGCCAGGCCATCCTGATCCTGCTGACGATGATTCTCGCCGGCATGGTCCTGTCCAATCTGGTCGAGGAAAAGACCAACAAGATCATCGAAATTCTGGCCGCGGCGATCCCGATGGACGCGATCTTCCTCGGCAAGCTGTTCGCGATGCTGGGCATGGCCCTAGTCGGCATCGCGGTGTGGAGCACGGTGGGACTGTCGGTGTCGCTGCTGGTGGGTGCGAACCTGGGTGCGCTGCCCTCTCCCGCGGTCGGTTGGCCGCTGTTCGGCGTGCTGATGATATTCTATTTCTCGATGGCCTATCTGCTGCTGGGATCGCTGTTCCTCGGGATCGGCGCGATGGCGACCACCGTGCGCGAGGTGCAGACCCTCTCGATGCCGGTCACCATGGGGCAATTGCTGGTCTTCTTCCTCGCCTATTCCTCGATCACCAAGCTGGGGGAGCCGGTGGAATGGTTTGCCGTGCTGTTTCCGTTCAGCTCGCCGTTCGCAATGATCGCGCGGGCGGCGCAGATGGACAATATCTGGCAGCACGGCCTGGCATTGATCTGGCAGGCCATTTTCACGATGATCATCATCCGCTTTTCGGTCATGCTCTTCCGCCGCAACGTGATGAAATCCGGGCAGGCCGCCCGCAAGAAAAGTCTGTTCGCCAGAGTCACCGGAAAATAATCTCGGGATTCACGGCATTTGCCGAAAAGACATTGACATTGCTGTCAATAGAGGCAGATTGAACAGGTTTTGAAACGCAACCGATTGCGACAATATGCAACGGCAGGAGAGAATTATGGCTTCCGTTCCCCAAATTGACCTTGGTAATCTGACCACGTCCCCGACCGCGGACGAAGCGCTCGAGGCCTGGTACAAGCGCAACCCTCCGATCGCCGATTCGGATGCCAACCCCTGGGATGTCAGCCGCGCGGAACTGTACAGCAAGGATCTCTGGCGCAAGCCCTTTGCGGAAATGCGCGAAAAGGCACCGATCAACAAGGTGACCGGCGGCGTCCACGGCGACTTCTGGAACATCACCACCTACAAGCCGATCCAGCATGTCGAGGCACTGCCCGACATCTATTCGTCCGACGTTTCCCACGGCGGCATCACCATCGCCGATCCCGAATTCGATCAGGATTTCCAGCTGCCGATGTTCATAGCCATGGACCGGCCAAAACATACCGGCCAGCGCCGCACCGTCGCGCCCGCTTTCACCCCGACCGAGATGCAGCGGATGGAGAAAGAGATCCGCCAGCGGACCGCCGAAGTGCTGGATGGCCTGCCATGGGGTGAGAAATTCGACTGGGTCGACAAGGTGTCGATCGAACTGACCACCGGCATGCTGGCCATCCTGTTCGGCTTCCCCTGGGAAGACCGCCGCTTGCTGACCTACTGGTCCGACTGGGCCGGCGACGTCGAACTGTCCGTGGCCGAAGACCTCACCGAACAGCGCCGCCAGATATTATATGAAATGGGCGCCTATTTCACCAAGCTGTGGAACGAGCGGGTCGATGCCGAACCGACGCCGGACCTGATCTCGATGATGATCCATTCGGAACATATGCGCGACATGGATCCGATGGAATTCATGGGCAATCTGGTGCTGCTGATCGTCGGCGGCAACGACACCACCCGCAACACCATGTCGGGCGTCGCCTTTGGCCTCAGCCAGTTCCCCGAGGAACGCGAAAAGCTTCAGCAGAATCCCGACCTGATCCCCAATGCGGTGCAGGAAATCATCCGCTGGCAGACCCCGCTCGCCCACATGCGGCGGACCGCGCTGGAAGATCATGACCTGTTCGGCCACGAGATCAAGAAGGGTGACAAGGTCGTGCTTTGGTATATCTCTGCGAATCGCGACGAGGAAGTCTTTCCGGAAGCCGACAAGATCAAGGTCGACCGCGAAAATGCCCGGCGCCATCTGGCCTTCGGCTACGGCATCCACCGCTGCGTCGGGGCCCGCCTCGCCGAGTTGCAGATCCGGATCCTGCTGGAAGAAATGCACAAGCGGCGGATGCAGGTGAATCCGACCGGCAAGCATCGCCGCGTCCACGCCTGTTTCGTCCACGGCTTTCGCGAACTGGAAGTCGAGCTCTCCAAATATTGATCAGCTTGCGTTCAGGCCCCACCCTGTAACCAAATTGCTCCCTGTTTCGAATGATATGGGGAAACGGAAAGGGCTTGTAGATGAAATCGCTGGATCGACGCACCGTCATATCCGGAACCCTGGCAGTCGCCGGAGCCTATGGCTTTGTCAGCCTGTCGGGCATGTTCGACGATGCCAACGCCCGGCCGGGAGGCCCGTTCAAGATCAACCGGTCGCCGGAAGAGTGGAAGCGGCGCCTCGGTGCCGACCGTTACCGGATTCTGCGCCTGGCGGGGACCGAACGCGCTTATTCCAGCCCGCTCAACAGCGAAAAGCGCAAGGGCATCTTTGCCTGCGCGGGTTGCAATCTCGGCGTCTATCATTCAGCCCAGAAATATGACAGCGGCACCGGCTGGCCCAGCTTCTGGGCTCCGCTCGCCAAGGACCGGATCGGTACCACAACGGACTACAAGCTCGGCTATCCGCGCACGGAAGTCCATTGCGCGCGTTGCGGCGGGCATCTGGGGCATATTTTCAATGATGGCCCGAAACCGACCGGCAAGCGTCATTGCATCAACGGCCTGTCGCTGAAATTCATTCCGGCCTGAGCCGGCACATCAGCTTTCCGGGGCGTCGATCTGCTGCCAGAATTCCAGCTTGATGCCGTCGCAATCGAGAATCCAGGCAAATTTGCCATAGCCCTCGTCGACCTGCCCCAGAATATCCAGACCCTTGGACTTTAGCTGCTCGACATAGGCATCGAGATCATCCACCCGCAGGTTGATCATGAACCGGGCTTCGCTGGGTTCCAGATATTCGGTGTCTTCGGGAAAATGGCTGATCAGGCTATAGGGCTTTTCGCCTTTCTCGTCGGACCAGTTGAGCATGGGACCATATTCTCCATCGAGCCCGAGAAATTCCTTGTACCATTCGCGTGTCGCCGCCGGATCCTTCACCTTGTGAAAAATGCCGCCGAGTCCGGTGACCCTTGCCATCATAGTCTCCATGGTTCTCATTTTCGAATGCCCCGAACCAAAACTATTATAGTTTACGTTTCGTTTCGCAATCCCTTTGGCACTATCCGCCAGATGCGCAGGCCATTGTCCCGAATATGGACAGGTTGCAGCCACTCCGGTTTGCGGCCTTTGACCAGCTGGGCCCACAGGCCATCGGGTTGTTTTTTGGCATAGAGCGCCAGTTCCGGCTCTGCATCGCAGACGACGACGAAGCGGATATTATGCGCTTCCAGAAGGTCGCGCGCCACACCGGGAGCGGACGTGAATATCCTGATCTGGTCGGCCATGGCCTGGTCGTTGCGATGATGACTGGTGGCGAGCACGCTGTGCGGCGTGAGCAGCAATATGCGCGGTCCGAAATCAAGGGGTGCCAGAATGTTGGACCGGGGCAGACTGTTCAGCCGCGCCAGCGATTCGTCGCTCCTGCAGGCCAGCGACTCCGGCGATTTCTCGACGGAATCCTCGTCGTCACTGACGGCATTGAACAGCGCCACCGCGAGCGGCCCCGGCAGAATCAGGAACACCACGGCCGCCGTAGCAAATATGCGCGACAACGGGCGCTTTAGCGCGCGTGCACGGGCAAAGACCTGATGCACCGCCCATGCCATGAACGGCAGGGCAAAGGCCGCAGCGACTGCGGTGGCGCGCTGGACAAACAGCGACAGCAGCAATGCCCACAGAAAGGCATAGGCCAGAACGAACAACCGGCCGCGTTCGATTCCCTCGGGCCGGGTTCGCAATATGTAGAGCATGCTGATCAGGCCGACGACGATCGACCCGCCGAGCAAGGTGACCATGGCCTTCCCGTTCTGGTACCAGATCGGCAGGCCTTCGAGGACATTGACCAGCCAATATTCACGGACGATCGGATCCATCGTGTTGAATGCCCCGCCCATGCATTGCGGCGCAAAGGCCTGCAGCACAGCCAGCGCAGCGACCCCGGCAACGGCCAGGCTGGCGACGCGTAGCGCCCTGTTGGCCGGCAGCCACAGGATCGACGGCAGGATAATGACGGCGCCCGCCGCAAAGGCCAGCAAATGGGCTGGCGAAATGGCGTCGCAATAGTTGAGGGCGACGGCGAAGCCGCCCTGGGTGGCGAAATAGAAAAGGTAACTGGCGGCCAGAAAGGACAGCAAGGTCCAGAACAGCCGGACCCCTTCCCCGGTCTGGAAGACCCAGCGCCAGACCAGCAGCACGATGAAGGCGACCGAAAGCGGCAATCCTTCGAGCGAGATCGACAACCACAGCGCCAGCGCGACGCCGAGCGCGATCCCGCCCTTGCGCTTTTCCGGCCAGAACATGGTCCACAGGGCGGTTAGGGCCAGCACGATCTGCCAGCCGTGATGGTCCACCCGCATCGGCCGGATCTGCGCCACGACCGGAACGGCGGTGGCGGTCAGGGCCGCCGCCAGAAGCGCGATGGTGCGATCAAACAGGGGTTCGGTAATTTTCGTCACCAGCCACATCGCGATGCCCAGCGTGATCAACGGCACGATCACCATCGCTGCGGTTTCGGCGTTCGTCGTACCCAGCACCGGTTTGAGCAGCAGAAATACCGATGCCAGCGGCAGTTCGATCCAGCGCGGCCAGTGCATCGGCTGGCTGTCCGGTTCGCCGATGCGATATTGGGTGGTGTCAAACCAGCTTTGCCCGCCAAGCCAGTCGCGCAGCTGCACCATGCGCAGCTGATCGTCCGGATCCCAGCCGATCCCGGTCATGATCTGGCCACGGGTGACCAGGATCAGCACCGCGCAGACCGCGAGCCAGATCAGCAATAGTGGTAGGTTGCCGCGCAAGCGTTCCAAAATCTTACCTCTCGGGCTTTGAACCTCTGGCTTTCAGGTAAAGCCATGGAACCCGCTCCGGGTCAAACTGCGAACGGTGATGGCGGTCAAAAAATGGAGGCATATGGTCGCCGACCAGCAGGATGTCCGCTTCCGGAAAATCGCTGGCCGTGATTTCAGCGATCAGCGCCTTGTCGATATCCTCGAATATCGCATATTGGCGGCAGATCATCGGATAGTCGCGGGCCAGTTCAACCGACACTTTTTCGCAATTTTCGGCGTGCAGGTTCTGCTCGGTCGGAACCGGCAGATGGGTGTTCAGCGTCAGCCAGTACTGAAACGTCGGCTGGGTCGCGCGCTTGAGATTTTCTGCCAGCATCTTGGGCACTTGCCGGTCGCAGGCACCGGCGAATACGCCGCCGCACCATTCCGCGCCGCGCTTTTCCAGATCGACCGCGAATTCGCGCTTCTGGAAACCGATCTTGGGATACCAGTTTTCGCGCTTGAAGAACGGCCCCTTGAAACTGTGCATCGCCTCGGTCGCATAGCCTTTTTTGGCCAGCTGCGCGGGCAGACAATTCAGCGTCGCCGGATCATTGCTGTCGAGCAATTCATAATAGTCGCCCCAGCGCCCGCAGAGCTCGCGCATCTCGCCCGCCGTCGTGCTGTTGTAATAGAGGCTCGTTCCCTGACTGACGTCATAGCGGTCGGTGACCGCACTGCTCCTGTACTGGGCAAACAGCTTTTCGGACATCGCCTTGTTGTTCTTGGGCACGCCAAGCGATTCGACGATGATCAGCACCAGATGGCGCTTGCCGTCCGCGCGTGCGGCGAAGCCTGACTTTGTGACCGCCGATTCAAACGGTGCGCCAGCCGGAGCGGGCCGGAAATAATGGCCGCGCATCCCTTCGCCGACTGCGGCATCCGCACCAACCAGCCCGAAGATCAGCGCGCCGCCGAACAGGATATGCAGAGGTTTGGAAAAATTCGTATCGCGCTTCAGCAGGAACCAGCTGCCGATCAAGATACCGACAATGACCACCGCGGCGGCGATATATTCGATCGAGTTACCGGGCTTGATCTCGGCGAAAAACTGCATCGAATAGATAAGCGAATCCAGCGTCAGGCTGAACAGGCCGGAGACGAAGGAAAGCAGCGAGTAGATCATCACGCCGGCAAAGGCGAACCACTGGATGGCACGCGGCATGCGCTTGACGATCAGTCCGGCCAGCCCTGCGAGCGCAATCGGAATCGCGCGCGGCGGCGCGCCGACCATCCACATCGCCATGAATGGAATATTCGCCAGCACGATCCAGACCAGGGCCCAGTTGAGAAATTTCCGGAAGTCGGGGCTGAAGCGTCGCGGCTTGGCCGGGGCCTCAAGGGTCATATCCATATAGCTCACCGGAACACGCCGTATTTGCGAGTCAGATAAACCGCGAAGAAACTCACGAAAACGGCCGCTGCCTTGGCCATGACCGGCACGACGCCGGCACTGGTCAGCCCGCTGACCATGCTGACGGTGATGCCGAGGCCGAGAATGGCGGTGCCGAGGAAGCCCAGTCGCTGCAATTGCAGCGCCGCGCCGTCCCGTGCCTTGCCGGGGAATACGAAACTCGACGAAATCACCCAGTGGACGACGATACCGGCGCTATAGCCGGCGGCCGATGCCCAGCCCGGATCGACCAGGAAGGCGACCAGCACCATGAACAGGGCGACATCAAAGGCGAGGCTGACGACACTCGCCAGCAGATAGCGGGTAAGCGAGAAGCGGTTCAATATGGCGAGCGGCCCGGGCAGACGCCCGATCCACAGCCCGACGACGGACCGCCGGTCCTGACTGCTGCGGTCCATGGTTCAGCACCCCGCCATCGCACGGGAACGGGGCCGCTCGGTGCGTTGCGGCTGCATTATGCCGCCTTCTTGGATTTGTCTTGGCCCGCTTCCTCGATCCGCGTCGGCACGTCGCGCATGCTTTCCAGCGCCGCCGCACGGTCCTCGCTGATCTCTTCGGCAATCACCCGCTGCGCGCCTTCATCGCCCGCCTCGTGATATTCGGCATCCTCGTTGACGTTCCAGACGTTCCACTTGCGGGTGCCGGCCTCGATATTCTCGACCGTCAGCATTGCCGTCATCATCGCGTGATCCTGGTTGTTGTAACGGTGCATGCCATTGCGGCCGACCATGTGCAGCGTCGGGAAGCGGCTTTCCAGATCATCGCGCATGGTGGCGACATTCTGCTCGTAGGCGTCGTCATAGACCGGATAGGCCTTCTCCTGCCGCACGACCACGCCGCCGACGACATCTTCCGCCTTGCACAGGCCGAGGATCGCCATTTCCTGCTTGGCCAGTTCGACCAGCTGCTCGTCGGAGGAGGACCAGAGGCCATCATTTTCGAAGCAGAAATATTCCAGGCCGACGCAGGCGATATTCTCGTCCGGCACCATTTCGGGTGACCAGCTGCGGAAATTCTGCACCCTACCGACCTGCACGCGGTCATCATGAATATAGATCCAGTTGTCGGGGAAAAGGTCGTCGGACTTGATCATGATCGCAACGGTCAGGAAATCCCGATAGTTGAGATCCTGCGCTTCCGGCATCGATTTCGGCAGCGGATGGATGCGGGTCGCCAGCTCGCGCATCGGCGCGCTGGAAATCACATGCTTGGCGGTGATGACGGTTTCGCCGTCCGCGTTGGTCGCGCCGACGCGCCAGTTGCCGTTTGCGTCCTGCGCCAGCTGTTTCAGCCTGTGACCCATCAGCACCTGATTGCCCTTGTCTTCGACGTGGCACTTGGCGGCATCCCACATCATGCCGGGACCGAGGCGGGGATAGCGGAAGGTTTCGAGCAGGGTTTTGACTTCCTGTCCGTCATTGGGCTTCTTGTTCAGGCCGAGCGAGCGCTTCAGGCCATCGGTCACCGCGTTCCACAGGCTCAGGCCCTTGATCCGCTGCGCCGCCCAGTCCGCCGACATTTCGTCGCACGGCATGCCCCAGACCTTCTCGGTATAGGTCTTGAAGAAGATCGAATAGAGCTTGTAGCCGAACTGGTTGACCGTCCAGTCCTCGAAGCTCTTCACATTCTTGTTCGGGAAGACCTTCGCCTTGCCGTAGCTCAGCATGCACAGGGTCGAGCGCCAGATGCCGAGATTCCACAGCGCTTCGAAAGCGCGCAGCGGATAGCTGTAGAATTTGCCCTCGTAATAGATCCGGCTCATCCGCGGCCGCTGGATGAAATCGTCGGGCAGGATCTCGTTCCACAGATCGACCACCTCCTGGCTCTTGGAAAAGAAGCGATGCCCGCCAATATCGAAGCGAAAGCCTTCATGTTCCACCGTCCGGCTGATCCCGCCGACATATTGCGGATCCTTCTCGATCACGGTGACCGAATAGCCCTTTTTGGAAAGCAGATAGGCGGCGGTGAGACCCGCGGGTCCGGCCCCGATAATGGCGACATCTACGACATTGTCGGCGGCGTTGCTCGGCGTGTTCATCAGTCTGGTCCCCGTCCATGGAGCGCCCCTTGCGGGCGCGGTTCATGTTTCAGAAACAGGACTGAACGAAATTGGTTAGCAGATGGTTAATGGGCCAAGAAATTTGCGGGCCGGAAGACCGCTTACCGGTCGCTGATCGGCGGCACCGGCTGCGGCGGGGCATCGATATCCGCCTCGTGCACCTCGATCGTGCCGCGCCCGACATGGCTCTTCCGGTAGCCATAGGCGAAATAGAGCAGCAATCCGATTCCGCCCCAGATCGGCAACACCATCTTCGCTTCATAGGGCAGATTGTAGAACAGCCCCAGGCAGCCCGCGATCGCCAGCGGTGCGACGATCCACACCAGCGGCGTGCGGAACGGCCGATGCCTGCCCGGATCGGTGCGGCGGAGGATCAGCACCGCCAGCGCGACCATCAGAAAGGCGAACAAGGTCCCCGAGTTGGAAATATCCGCCAGCTGCCCCACCGGCAGAAACGCCGCAAAGACCGATACGGCAACCCCGGTGATCGCGGTCACGATATGCGGCGTCTTCCATTTCGGATGGATGGTGGCGAGCCGCTCTGGCAGCAGCCCGTCGCGCGCCATCACGAAGAAGATCCGGGTCTGGCCGAACAGCATGATCAGGATCACCGATGGCAGCGCCAGAAAGGCGGCGATGCCGATCATGTTGCCGAACGCGGGATGACCGATCGAGCGCAGCACGAAGGCCAGCGCCTCGTGGCTGCATACCAGCGGTTCGCGGCCGGCCGAGAGCAGCGCCTGGCATAGCGCCGCGAATTCGGTGCTGCCGGGCGCCAGCACATTGCCCGCGGCATCGACAATCGGCTGCGCGCCGACCGTGCCGATCGCACCGGCCGCAACCAGCAGATAGAAGACGGTACAGATGCCGAGGCTGCCGATCAGGCCGATCGGCACGTTGCGCTGCGGATTCTTGGTCTCCTCGGCGGCGGTCGACACCGCGTCAAAGCCGACATAGGCAAAGAAGATCGACGCCGCCGCGCCGACCGCGCCGAAACCGCGGCTCTCGCCAAACCAGCCATTGGGCAGGAACGGATCGAAATTCTGCCCCTGCAGCATCGGCAGGGTCAGCACGATGAAGATGGTCAGCGCCGTGACCTTGATCGCCACCAGCACCGCATTGACCTTGGCGCTCTCGCTGGTGCCGATCATCAGCAGGAAGGTGACCAGCAGCGCGATCACCAGCGCCGGCAGGTTGACCAGCCCGCCCGGTGCATAGCTGCCGATGGTCAGCGCCCTCGGCAATTCTATGCCGGCATTGGCCAGCAGCCCGACAAAATAGCCCGACCAGCCGACCGAAACCGCGCTAGCCGCCACCGCATATTCGAGGATCAGCGCCCAGCCGACCATCCAGGCCAGCAGCTCGCCCATCACCGCGTAGGTATAGGTATAGGCCGATCCCGATACCGGAACCATCGACGCCAGTTCCGAATAGCAGAGCGCGGCGACCGCGCAGACCAGCCCGGCGATCACGAAGCTCCACATCATGCCGGGGCCCGCCTTCTGCGCCGCCTCCGATGTCAGCACGAAAATCCCGGTCCCGATGATCGCGCCGACCCCCAGCAGGGTCAGCTGGATCGGCCCGAGCGTGCGGGTCAGCGCCTTTTTTTCTGCGGTAGCGAGGATTGCGTCGAGGGGTTTGATACGTCCGAAAAGATTGAAGGCCATATAGCGGTCCTGTCCCGAAAATATGGGGATGGATTACGCCGATTTTCGGGATGTGCAAGAGGGATTCGGTCGGGGGGGGGGGCAGGTCTTTCCGATAACGAACCCGTCATCCTGAACTTGTTTCAGGATCTATCTCAAGGTCAGCGGGAAACGGGAGATGGATGCTGAAACAAGTTCAGCATGACGAGGGAAAGTGAAGCGAAGTGGCGCGACTGGTCAGAAGGCCAATCACTCCACCCCGTCAGCCACCAATTCCCCCGGCAGCATCGGCTCGCTCAGCAGCCGCTCCATCGCCTTCCAGCGCCATACCGGGGCATCGCCCTGTGCCTCGATCCAGTCGCGGACCATGTCCATGCCGAGGCCGTAGTTGATCACATAGCTGCGATATTGCTCGTTGAAATCGGTCATCTGCGCCGCGCGCTCGGCCGAGACCAGCTGATATTTCTGGTTCAGTGCAATCGCTTCCTCGCGCGTGATCTCCCCGTCCAGATAGCGCTGGGCAATGGTCATCCGCGCGCCGTTCAGCGCCTGCTTGGCGATCTGCAGCGCCCAGTAGGCCGTCGCCGTGTCGGGATCGAGCCCGGCCAGCGGGTAAAGCACGTCGCGTTCATATTCGAGCCGCTCCTCGCCGCTGAATGCCAGTTCGATGCCGTAATTCGCCGAACCCTCGGCGATCAGGCTCTGCGGGCTGTAGAGCGGATAGACGGAAAATTCCTGCCAGCCGCGCCCCTTGGTCAGATTGCGCTCGAGCAGCATGTTGTAGACATGATGGCCGGGATAGCCCTCGTGGCAGCCCAGGTCCACGGCGCGGCCGATGAAAATCGGCAGATCGGTGTTGACCTGGATCAGGCTCTGATAATTGCCCTGATAATAATTATAGCCGCTCCAGCTTTTCCCTGTGACAAATTCCATCCGGAAATTCTCGCCCTCGGGCAGGTCGAAATATTGCTTGGTCCGCGCCTTGCACTCGGCAATGGCGGTATCGAACACGGCCTGCAGCCGGTCCTTCGGGATGATATAGCCATTTTCGAATGCCGCCACCCGGGCGCTGAGCGGACCGTCGCCCGGCACCAGATTTTCGATCTCCTCGAGTACCGGATCAAATTCCTCCAGCGGCTTGAGTTCCGGCGTCACTCCGAACAGTCCTTGCGCTTCCCTGACAAAGGGAAAGACCTCGCCCTGGATCATCGCATGGCGGGTATGGGCCGCCTCCAGCTGGGCGGAGAGGAATTTCTTGCGCGCCTCGACCAGCGGGTCATCGCTTGCCGGCAACTCGTCGAGCCGCAGCATCAGCTCGACAATGGCATTGCCCAGCTCGCGCATGTCGCGCGGGTCCGTTTTCGCCTCGGCGGCCCAGGATTCGGGGCCGTAATAGGCATCGACATAGCCGGCCTCCTGCTCGCCGAGGGCAAGCGTCAGCTTCACATAATCGGTCGCAATCGCGCCGAGTTCCTCGGTTGCTTTCAAACCGGCGCTCTCGGGAACGCCTGGCGATGCGACCGGTTCGGCCGCGGAGGCACAAGCCGACAGGGTCAGGCAGACCGCAGCGACAATCCCGATATTTTTCACATGGTATCTTTCAGTTTTTGCACTTCGCCATCGGGCAGGACATCCAGCAGCTCGTCAGCCTCTTTCTTGTCAAGCGACTTCAGATGCTTGTCCTGCGGCGCAAAGCGCAAAATGCAGAAACCGACAATCGCCGACAGCAAGGACCCGCCGAGCACGCCGATCTTGGCCTCCTCGATCAGCAGTTCCTGGCCGGGAAAGGCCAGCGCGCCGATAAACAGGCTCATGGTGAAACCGATGCCGCAGAGCATCGCGACGCCATAGACCTGCAGCCAGCTGGCGCCGCCGAGACGCCCGGCAAATCCCGTCTTCACCGCAATCCAGACGCTGGCGAAGATGCCGATCTGCTTGCCGAGGAACAGGCCGGCGGCAATGCCCAGCGGCAAGGGTGCAAAGACCTGGTCCCAGCCGATCCCTGCCAGCGACACGCCGGCATTGGCAAAGCCGAACAGCGGTACGATCAGAAACGCGCTCCACGGCGAGATCGCGTGTTCGAGCCGGTGAAGCGGCGAATCTGCCGCATCCGGCGAGGTCGGCGTGATCACGATCGGGATCGTCATCGCCGCCAGCACGCCGGCAATCGTGGCATGCACCCCAGACATCAGTACCGCATACCAGAGCAGGCCCGACCCGATCAGATAGGGCCACAGCTTGAGCACGCCGTTGCGGTTCATCGTGTACATGATTCCGAGGATCGCCGCGCTCGCCAGCAGGGCGGCGCCATTGATCTCGGCGGTGTAGACCAGCGCGATAATCGCCACCGCGCCCATGTCGTCGACAATTGCTACGGTGACCAGAAACAGCTTGAGCGATGTCGGGGCGCGCGGGCCGAGCAGGGCCAGCACGCCGATCGCGAAGGCGATATCGGTGGCCGCCGGGATCGCCCAGCCATTGTAGAGATGGGGTACATCCCTGACCACGAACAGATAGATCAGCGCCGGAACGGCCATCCCGGCGGCGGCGGCGAGCACCGGCAGACGACGCCGGTCCCAGGTATTGAGCCGGCCGTCGACAAATTCGCGCTTGATTTCGAGCCCGACGAGCAAAAAGAAGATCGCCATCAGCCCGTCATTGATCCAGAGATGCGGCGTCATCGGCCCCAGTTTGCTGGACAGTGTGGGTCCCTTTATCTCGTGCAGAAAATGGTGATACATGTCGTAGAGCGGACTGTTCGCCACGACCATCGCCAGCGCGGCCGCCACCATCAGCAGGATGCCGCCAGCCGCTTCGCTGTTCAGAAAGTCGCGAAGCGCTGAATTGCCGCCGGACCGTTGCACTTTTTTATCTGCCATAAGGGCCCTTTTTCGGAATATTGATCTGCCTCAAGTCATGCGCAGGCCGGTTGGCAAAATCAAGGCCTGTATGCTTTATATGGGGCCCTAGGCGGCAACCAGATCGCGAACCTCCGCAGCAAGCGCATAGCTTTTCTCGCGCGCTGCCTGATCGAAAATCGAGCCGGAGATGATCAGCTCGTCCGCACGCGTCCGCTCGACAAAGCGATCAACCGCCTGTTTCACCGTATCGGGTGATCCGACGGCACTGCCCTGCATGATCTGCCCCAGCATTGACTGGAATTGCGGCGGCAGGCTTTCGCGATAGCCCTCGACCGGCGGCGGCATCTTGCCCGGATTGCCGGTGCGCAGCGCGACAAAGCTCTGCAGCATCGAGCTGGCCAGATATTCCGCTTCCTCGTCGCTGTCGGCGGCAAATATGTTGAAGCCGCACATCACATAGGGTTCCGCCAGCTGCTCCGACGGCTTGAAATCGCGCCGGTAGATCGAAAGCGCTTCGTCCAGCATCTGCGGGGCGAAATGCGAGGCAAAGGCATAGGGCAGGCCCAGCGCCGCCGCCAGCTGTGCACCGAACAGGCTGCTCCCGAGGATATAGAGCGGGATATGCGTCCCCTGCCCTGGCGTCGCCTGGACACCGAGACGTTCATCGCCGGCCAGAAAGGCCTGCAGTTCCAGCACGTCGCGCGGAAATTCATTGGCATCGCTGCTCAGATTGCGGCGCAGCGCCTGCGCGGTCCGTTGGTCCGACCCCGGTGCGCGACCGAGGCCCAGATCCACCCGTCCCGGAAACAGTGCCTCCAGCGTGCCGAACTGCTCGGCAATCACCATCGGCGCGTGATTGGGCAGCATGATGCCGCCGGCGCCGATGCGGATGGTCTTGGTGCCGTGGCCGATATGCGAAAGCGCGACCGCGGTCGCGGCACTGGCAATACCCTCCATGCCGTGATGTTCGGCCATCCAGAAACGCTCGTAACCGAGGGCCTCGCCATGCCGGGCGAGCGCCAGCGACCGGTCGAGCGCGGTCCGGACATCGCTCCCCTGCGGCACCGGCGACAGGTCGAGTATCGAGAATTTTACTGCCTTGGTCATTGTCTATTCCTCTGTCCCAGCTGCCCAGCAACCTTGATTGCATATCCGCTGGGCACCTTGCGAAAGCCAAGCGTGGGCAATAGCAGGGTCCAGGCGCGGTCGCTACCCGACAGGAACAATCGCGCGGTATAAAAGCCGTTTCCCTCCAGCTTGAGTGTCAGCTGCTCCATGCCGGAACCGCTTTGCAGCGGCAGCACCAGCACGCCATCCTGGCATTCCGCCCTGCCAAGCAGCCCCTGCTTGAGGTTCAGCCCGGGAATATTGGCGTCCAGCGATACCCGCACCTGACCGCTGGCCGACTGACAGCGCCCACCGGCAAAGGCAATGTTGACCGCCTGCAGGTCGATCGCCGAGGCCGGCAGCGGCGCCAGCTGGCTGCCGACCGCCATGATCGTGGTCAGGTCCTGCACCAGCAGGTTGTTGCCGCTCTTGCCAACCGTCGCCACCAGACCGGCATCGCCGCCGGCAGCCGGTCGTTCCAGATCCATCAGCACCCGGCCGGTGAACAGCGGCAGGAACCGTACGCCCGCGTCCAAATCGCCGAGCGGGAAAGGCCCCAGCTGCGCCCCCTCGATCCGTCCGTTCCAGACCGAGCCGCTGATCGTTCTGGCCGAGAAGCGCGAGCCTTCCAGCCCCGCCATGCCGACCGCCAGCCGCAGCGGCAGGAAGAACAGGGCCACGGCAATCACGGCCAGGATGATCAGCAAATAGGTCAATGCGCGGGGCACCTGCTTTCCTTCGGTTCAGGGTTCGGGGGAGAATTGGTCGAAATAGGCGAATATATCGTCTTCTCCGCGGCTAGCGGCATTGCGCCATTTGGGCGCTGATTTCCGGTTGAGCAGGGCGCCATCGGGGGACAGCACCAGCACCGTCGGTGTGCCGCTGATCTCCTCGAAGCCATAGCTCCGCGCGACATCGAGATTGCGATCCTTGTGGCCCACGTCGACATAGACCAGTTCATATTTGGCTTCGAGCATGGCGGCAAAGCGGGGCTCGGCAAACCATCCGGCGAGACCGCGACTGTCATGGCACCAGTTGGCGCCCAGCACGAGAATGGTCTTTTTTCCGGCAAGCTTTGCGCGGGCTAGCGCCGCGTCGACCGCGGTGCCCGCATCTGCGGCCGCGTCAAACGGCCGGGCTTCGGGATGCGCCGGGACCGCCGTTTCGGCCTTCGCCGAGGACAAGATGACCGGAACCGACATCATCAGCGCCAGCAGGGCAAGGAATCGCATATGCTGCCGGTCAGCCGCGCAAATGGGTTTCGAAAAACGCCAGTGTCCGTTTCCACGACAGCCTGGCCGCCGCCTCGTCATAGCGCGGCGTCGTGTCATTGTGGAAGCCGTGGTTCACATCGGGATAGAAATGCACGCTATATTCTTTCTGATGCTCCTCGAGCGCCGCCTCATAGGCCGGCCATCCGGCATTGATCCGTTCGTCCAGTCCGGCCAGCTGGACCATCAGCGGTGCCTCGATCGCCGGTACTTCTGCGGCTTCCGGCTGGCGCCCGTAATAAGGCACCGACGCGGCGAGATCGGGATAGGCCACGGCCAGCGCATTGCACACGCCGCCGCCATAGCAGAAGCCGACCGCCCCGACCTTGCCGGTCGAGCCATCGTGATCGCGCAGAAATTCGAACGCGGCGAAAAAATCCTCCATCAGCTTGGCGCCGTCCAGCGTCCGCTGCATCGTCCGCCCGTCGTCATCATTGCCGGGATAGCCGCCGAGCGGTGACAGGCCGTCGGGCGCCAGCGCCAGATAGCCGGCCTTGGCCACCCGCCGCGCGACATCCTCGATATAGGGATTGAGCCCGCGATTTTCGTGGATCACGAGCACCGCCGGCAACTTGCCCGTCGCGTCTGCCGGTTTCGCCATCAGCGCATTGATCTTGCCATGGCCGTCCGGGCTCATATAGCTGATCCGCTCGGCGATGATCGAAGGATCATCCGGCTCGACCTCGGCCGCCCAGGCATAATTGGGCTGCAGCTGGTCGAGGATCATCGCCCCGGTCACTCCGGCGGCGGCAAATTTCCCGGCCTGCCGCATGAAGTCCCGCTTCGAGATCGCGCCGTGCACATAGCCGTCGAAAATCTCGAGAATCCGCGGGTGGAAGTCGCTCGCCCGCTTGCGCTCGATCGCCATTTATTCTGCCGCTTCCATGGTCAGGTCCGCCGCCTCGATCTCCGCCGCCTTGGCCTCGACCAGCTTGACGATATGATCGACCATGTCCTCGTCCGCGACATGATGGTCGGTGACGCCGGAGAGATAGACCATATGCTTGCCCTTGCCGCCGCCGGTGATGCCGATATCGGTTTCGCGCGCTTCGCCGGGACCGTTGACGACACAGCCAAGAACGGAGAGTGACAATGGCGTACGGATATGCTGCAGTCGTTCCTCGAGCTTCTGCACCGTGCGGATCACATCGAAGCCCTGCCGCGCGCAGCTCGGGCAACTGACCACCCGGACGCCGCGCGTCCTGAGGCCGAGCGCCTTGAGCATGTCATAGCCGCCCCGCACTTCCTCTTCCTGTTCCTCCGACAAGCACACCCGGATCCTGGAGCCGTACCCGCCCCAGAGCAGGTTGCCGATGCCGATCGAGCTTTTCACGGTGCCGCCGATCAGGCCACCGGCCTCGGTAATGCCAACGTGCAGCGGACAGTCCACCGCATCGGCCAGCTGCATATAGGCGGCCACGGCCAGAAACACGTCAGAGGCCTTCACGGCGACCTTGTACTCGTGGAAATCATGGTCCTGCAATATCTTGATATGGTCGAGCGCGCTCTCGACCAGCGCCTCGGGACAGGGCTCGCCATATTTCTCGAGCAGGTCCTTCTCCAGGCTTCCGGCGTTGACGCCGATCCGGATCGCGCAGCCATTGGCCTTGGCCGCATCGATCACTTCGCGCACCCGCGCCGAGGAGCCGATATTGCCCGGATTGATCCGCAGACAGGCCGCGCCGGCCTCCGCCGCCTCGATCCCGCGCTTGTAGTGGAAATGGATATCCGCGACGATCGGCACATTGCTCGCCCGCACGATCTGCTTCAGCGCAGCGGTGCTCTCGACATCGGGACAGGAGACGCGGATGATGTCGACGCCCGCTTCCTCGCAGCGGCGGATCTGGTCGATCGTCGCCTTGGCGTCGCTGGTCAGCGTGTTGGTCATCGTCTGCACGGTGATCGGCGCATCGCCGCCGACCGGCACGTCGCCGACCATGATCTGCCGGCATTTTCGCCGTTCGATATCGCGCCAGGGGCGCAAGGAGGGATTTTCAGCTGTCATCGGTTGAAACCTGCGGGGCTGTTGCTCATGTTGTGCATATAGCGGGTTCACCCCGCAGGTGCGAGGGGCGATTGGCCCTGTCGCGAAAAAAGACAGCAACCAAAGAGGAAATTCCCATGGCAACAGCAGTAATTACCGGCGCAAATCGGGGCCTTGGCCTCGAAATGGCGAAACAATATGCAGCTGCGGGGTGGGACGTGATCGGCACCGCCCGGGAACCCGAAAAGGCGGAAGAACTGAACGCGATCGACAAGGTCACGGTCATGCAGCTGGATGCCGCCGAGGACGCCAGCATCGAAAAATTTGCCGAACAGCTCGGCGACCGGCCGGTCGACCTGTTCATCAACAATGCCGGCATTTACGGCCCTTCCGAGCTGGACCGCGAGCAATGGCTCGACCTGTTCAACGTCAATGTCGTTGGCCCGGTCAAGCTGGCCACCGCGCTCAAGGACAATGTCGCCAGATCCCAGACCAGGAAAATGGTGGTGATCTCCAGCCAGGTCGGCAGCATCGCCGAAAATGACAGCGGCAGCATGATGTATTACCGCACCAGCAAGGCGGCGGTGAACCAGGCCTGGCACTCGCTCGCGCAGCAGTGGCAGGACGAGGGCCTGACGCTGGCGATGCTCCACCCGGGCTGGGTCCAGACCGACATGGGCGGCGAGAATGCCGACCTCACGCCGCCGGAAAGCGTCGAGGGCATGCGGGCGGTGATCGACGGTCTCACCCATGACCAGAATGGCAAATTCTATGACTATAGCGGCCGCGAAATTCCCTGGTAGGCGACCGGCCTGCGCCGATAAAAACATAAGGGGAATGGAAGAATCCGGTGTATATTGAGGCCGCGCGGCGTCCGGGAGTCGATTGCAATCGGGCTTGCGGGTAACAATGCCGCGACGGAACAAGGATTTTGCCATGACCTGTCTGCCCCGTGTTTTCGCGCTCCTCGCAGCCATCGTCTCGTTCGGCCTCGCCGCCCCGGCCCAGGCCAGCGACAAGGGGTGGAGCACCGCCAGCGATATCGGGCGCGGCGCGCTGGTCGCCTCCGCCTTCCTGATCCCGGCTGTGCAGGAGGACTGGCACGGCGATCTCCAGGCGCTGGGCAGCGTCGGCGCGGCATTTGCCCTGACCCAGGGCGCCAAGCAGGCCTTCCCGCGCCTGCGCCCCGATGGCAGCGACAATGACAGTTTCCCGTCGGGCCACAGTTCGACCGCCTTTGCCGCCGCTGCGACCCTGCAGAACCGCTACGGCTGGCAGGTCGGCCTCCCGGCCCAGCTGGTCGCCGCCTTTGTCGGCGTCTCGCGGGTGCAGGCGCACAAGCATCACTGGACCGACGTACTGGCCGGCGCGGCGATCGGCGAAGCGACCGGTTTCCTGATCACATCGAAGCGCAACCCCGATGTCCGGGTCATTCCCTTTGGCGACACCCGCAGCGCCGGGGTGGTTGCGCTGGTCAAATTTTAGGGCATAGTGCGGCGACCGGAATTGATCAGGAAAAGCACATATGTTCAAAACACTCGTCGCGGTCGTGGCCGCAATGTCTCTCGGCAGCGCGGCCTTGGCGCAATCTGACGAAGCCGACGCGCCCCGCTGGTCGATCGCGATCCACGGCGGTGCCGGCACCATAAACCGCGACAAGATCACTCCCGAACAGGATGAAACCATCCGCGCGGCGCTGGCCAACGCGCTGGCGGCCGGCTCCCAGATCCTGAAGGACGGCGGCAAGGCGATCGATGCGATCACCGCGACGATCATGATTCTCGAAAATGACCCCAATTTCAACGCCGGCAAGGGCGCCGTGTTCACCTGGGACAAGACCAACGAACTCGACACCAGCATCATGGACGGCAGCGACCTGTCCGCAGGCGCAGCGGCGGGCATCAACGGCACCAGGAATCCGATCCTGCTGGCCCGCGCGATCAAGGACCATAGCCCCCATGTCATGCTGTCGGGCGAAGGCGCCAACGCGTTCAGCCGCGAACAGGGGCTGGAACAGGTGCCGCCGGAATATTATGCCACGCCCTATCGGCTGAAACAGATTGAAGATGTGCTCGCCAACAAGGTCAGCGTCGCCGATGTCGATTACAAGTTCGGCACGGTCGGCGCGGTGGCGATGGACAAGGATGGCCATATGGCGGCCGGCACCTCGACCGGCGGCATGACCGGCAAGCGCTGGGGCAGGATCGGCGACAGCCCTATCATCGGCGCCGGCACCTATGCCGACGACCGCAGCTGCGCGATTTCGGCAACCGGTTCCGGCGAATATTTCATCCGCCTCGGCGTCGCCCATGAAATCTGCGCCCGCATCCGGATGCGCTGGCCAATCGCCATCGCGGAAGCCCAGCTGGCCGTGCCGAAAGATGCAGACGGCAATTATACCTATGTCATCCATGCCAGCGAATTCCGGCTCTCCGGCGCGGAAATCCAGCAGATCGCCGATGATGTGATCGCCGAACTCGGCGAGCTGGGCGGCGACGGCGGCATCATCTACGCCACCCCTTGGGGCCAGGCCGGCTACAGCTTCAACACCGACGGCATGTATCGCGGACGGGCGACCAGCGAAGGCGAGCAGAGCGTGGCGATCTACGGGGATGAAGAGTGAGGCCAAGGGTCAGGCCATCGCGTTGACATTCTCGCGCTGAGTTCCGCCACGCGCGCAAAAGGAAATTTGCCATCCGAAGTCCGTCTGGAATGGCGGAAGGATTTCCGCGCTGGAAAGCGAGACAAGGCAGGCGATTGCTCCGCCTGCCTTTCCTGATTCGGGCTGCTTGGATGGTGCTGGAAATCGACTTTGGGGAAGGGAGACAGTTTTGCCGGCCCCAGCGCCAGCCAGCTGCCCGCCATTTCCGGCTATCCGCATCTGACAGTGCCGGCGGGCGCGGTCGGAGGGCTGCCCGTTGGACTGAGCTTCCTTGGTCCCAAATGGTCCGAGCCGCTGTTGCTCAAGGCGGGATATGCCCATGAACAGGGATCGGGCGCGCGGGTCGTTCCGCAATATGGCGAGGAACCACCTGTCCGGTAACTGGCCCATGCGCTGCAGAGAGGGTCTGGTGGAAATATTCCGGGACGCCGGCAAAACGGTGTTTATACGATCGAATGCCGTTCAGCCGTCACCATGATCATCGGTCTGCTTGCGGATTTTGCGAGACAGGCGTCGTCGTTCACTGGCGGGCCGCGTCGCGAACTTGGTTTCCAACAGGAAGAATAACAAGGCCGTGAAGACCAGCGCCATCGCCAAAATCCAGGCCACGGCAACATAGGTGCCTATGGGAGGGCGAATGAAGGCGCTGACAAACATCAGTGCCACCACGGTGCAAATGAGCAAGGCACCGATCGTGCTCAGGGTTACTGCGCGGTGCGCATAGGTCTGCCGGCGCTTCAGCACGGGAAGCTCTGCCAATGCCGGATCGGGCCTTCCCATCTTTTCGCATTCGTCCAGCCGGTCGACCCGCTCGGTGAGCCATATCAACCGCCCATTCATGACGTTCAGGAAAGCTCCGATAGCCGCGAGAAGAAAAACCGGAGCCAGGGAAATCTGCACGATTTTCTGAACACTCGCCGTATCGGAGGTTCTTGCTATCAAATCCGACGCAAGGGTCCCGCTACCTGCCAGCAATTCGAACATGTAATCTCCCGCGGTTGAATGACAGGATAGCTATACCCGAACACCAGGCTCCGCAACCGCTGCAGGTATTTACCCCCGGAAGGCCAGCTGCATGTCCGCGCTGGGCGCGGGGGCAAATCTGCCATCTGCCACGCCGGCGGCGGAGATTGTCCCGGATAACAGCTCCCGCCTATTCTTCGACCGCTTCGAACGCGGTAGCCGGCATCGCATCCCGCGTGGTCACCAGATAATCGTAACCCAGCAATATGAATTTGGCGAAACCGGGCAGTGCGTTCATCTTCTTCCCGGCCAGCGCGTGGCGCAGCGGAGCGATCGGGATCAGATAATGCCCCGTCGGCCCGATCCGCTCGGGGGCAATATCCGCCGCCGCGAGCATGGCCCCAACGCCTTCGTCCTCATAGGGCTGCACAGCCGTGGCCTTGCCATCCGCAGGCTTGATCACCCGCACCGTCCCGCCCATCGGAAGATAGGCGATATGGACAGAGGTCAGCCCGTTGGCTGCGGCCAGGCCGGGCAGCAGGGAACCCAGATCGTAGATGGATGTCGGTGTCGTACCGCGTCCCATATGATAGGCGCCCATCTTGAACAGCACGCGCGGGGCGCTTTCCGCCGCCGCCCGATACTGTGCAAGGAAATAGCTGCGCATCAGCGCCGAGCGTTCCTCGTTATTCTGCAGATAGGCTCCCTGATTGTTCAACTGGTAAATCCGCGCGCTGGCGGCAAGCGCATCGACGATCGCCGATGCCGGTGCCGACCCGGCAAAAATCTGTTCAAGTTCTTCAAATTGCCCGGGATCAGCCGTGTTCAGAAAGACATGGGCAAAATCGCCGCTATTAAGCGCCGCGCTGTCGGCGTCTCGTATCGCAACCAATCTGCTCTGGGTCGCGGCGTCCGGCGCAAATTGGGCCAGTTCGTCCATCAGGATTGTCGGCGCGCCGACAAATTCCTGGTCGATCCCCCAGACCCGCTCGCCATGATCAAAATCGTCCGCCAGTTCGGCGTCCTCGCGATTGCTCAGAAACGGAAAGGCAAAGGCCTTGCCGGCAAGGCCGGTATGCATTGCGTCCAGTCCGCCAGACGCCAGTCTTGCGCGTACCCATTGCATCGTCACCGGGCCGACTTCCACCGCATGATATAGCGGCCCGTAGGCCCGGGCTTCCTCGGCCAGCGCCTGTGCCAGCCGGGGCGAACCGGCAAAGCCATGATCCTCGCCGACAGCAATGAATTGGGCATCTTCCAGCGCTGCCTTGAGCCGCTCCCCGCCCGAGCCGGAGAGACCGGCATCGCTGAAACCGATTTCCAGAATTTCAACCGGATCGCTCTGCGCCGCCTTGGCATCAACGCTCTGTGCCTGCAGCGCTCCGGGATGAAGACAGAGCGTTCCCGCAATCCCCATAATCATGGACCATCTGAACATCGCTCCGCTCCCGTTAGTGTGTTGCTGATCTATATCAGTAATATTCCGGATCGATCTTGGCAACCGATTCCTGTTCCATGACAAGGTCGGAAAAAGGACGATGAAACTGCCCCTTCCAATTTGCCGCTTCCCCTGCCTTAATCACTCGGTTAAACCGACCGGATGATCCGACCTTCCGCACATGGTAAATCCGCCCTGTCCTACATCGCCGCACCGCGTTATGCTGCCGGAATGTTGGATTCTTGCCTCGTCCGGTCACCAGAGCCCAATCTTCCGGAAGGTGACACTAGGCAGGTTCCGACGGCAGGGAAAATGGCATTTTTCTGCGGTCTCCGACCAAAGATCACGAAAAATAGAATATCCTGTTTTTGTCAAGATGAGCGGACCCCAAAATGACCTGGAAACCCGAACTCGAGGAACTGGCCGAGCGCCGGCGTCTGGCCGAAAAAATGGGCGGCGAGGAAAAAGTCTCGCGCCAGCATGGCCGCGGCAAGCTCGACGCCCGCGCGCGCATCGCCGGGATTGTCGATGAAGGCAGCTTTCGCGAGATCGGCAAGATCGCCGGGCGCGGCACCTATGCCGAGGATGGCACGTTCGAGGATTTCGCGCCGAGCAACCTGATCTTCGGCCGCGCCAATATCGAGGGCCGTCCGGTGGTCGCCTCGGCCGACGATTTCACCGTGCGCGGCGGCGCCGCCGATGCAGCCTTGCACCGCAAGTTCACGCAGTGCGAGAAAATGGCGCATACGCTGGGTATCCCGATGATCCGGATGATCGACGGCACCGGCGGCGGCGGCTCGGTCAAGAGCCTCGAGGACATGGGCTTCACCTATGTTCCCGCCGTGCCCGGCTGGGAGGATATCATCAGGAATCTGGACACGGTACCGGTAGTGGCGCTGGCGCTGGGGCCGACCGCCGGCATGGGCGCGGCGCGCGCCGTCGCCAGCCATTATTCGATCATGGTCAAGGGCCTGTCCCAGATCTTCGCCGCCGGCCCGGCAGTCGCCGCAGCCATAGGCGACACGCTGACCAAGGAGCAGCTCGGCGGCTCCGACATCCACGCGACCAACGGCGTGATCGACGAGGAAGTCGCCAGCGAGGCAGAGGCCTTTGTCACCGCGCGCAAGTTTCTCTCCTATCTGCCGAGCAATGTGAACCAGTTCGCTGCCCGCACCGAAAATTGGGATCCGGTCGACCGCCGCGACGAAAGCCTGCTCTCCGCCGTGCCGCGCGCCGACAAGCAGGTCTATTCGATGCGCAAGATAATGGAATCGGTGTTCGACGAGGGCTCGGTGTTCGAAATGGGCAAGCGCTGGGGTCGCGCCGCAATCACCGCCTTTGCCCGGCTCGACGGCTGGCCGGTCGCGGTGCTGGCCAATGATCCCTCGTTTCTCGGCGGCTCCTGGGAAGCCAAATCATCGGAAAAGGTCGAGCGTTTCGCCAAGCTGGCGGAACAGTTTCACCTGCCTGTGGTCCATCTGGTCGACAACCCCGGCTTCATGATCGGCGCCGAGGCCGAGCGCACCGGCACCATCCGCTATGGCGTGCAGGCGATGAACGCGGTCTACCGGGCGACCGTGCCCTGGGCCAGCGTCATTGTGCGCCGCGCCTATGGCATCGCCGGCAGCGCGATGAGCAACGCCGAGCATTTCCAGTATCGCTTCGCCTGGCCCTCGGGCGACTGGGGCTCGCTGCCGATCGCCGGTGGCCTCGAGGTCGCCTACAAGAGCGATATCGACAGCGCCGCCGATCCCGCGGCGCGGCTGGCCGAGATCCGCGCCAAGCTCGACAAGGTCACCTCGCCCTTCCGCACCGCCGAACAGTTCAGCGTCGAGGACATCATCGACCCGCGCGACACCAGGCCCTTGCTCTGCGAATTTGCCGATCTGGCGTGGCGCAAGCTGGGTTCGTAGCGCCACAGCGGCCCGGCTTGCCCGCCTGGAGGGACGGGACGATGAATATGGAAAATTTTTTCCCCGGAAAATCAGCTATCTGGCGACACTTGTGAGGGCGATCACGGAAAGATGGCGGATTTCTCCTATAGATTTGCCATGAACCGGATAACATTCATCTACCAAAATAAACGGTTCATCGCTGATACACCCGAGCGATGCCATTGGTCCGGTCGACAGTCTGGCAATTAAGAAGGAAGAAACGATGTATTTATCACCAAGATCATTCATCAATCGGCCTGCTCAAGCCCTGGCCGAACACGAAACCCAGCGCGGCTACCAGCCGCTCTACCATCTCGATATCGTCAACCGCTGCCCCGGTTGCGGCAAGTCGCACTGGCATGTTGGCCGGTTCAGCGCCGAATGCGCCCACTGCGAGACGGCCCTGCCGCTGGCGATGGTCGCGACGCAGCCGATGCAGCCGCGCTTCACCGAGCATTTCAGCCGGACGGCGATGGCGTCCTGACTAGCTAACCTATTCAGTCTTGCGATTAAAACGATCTGCGGTCATTCTGGATTCCTCAACAAAGGGGAACATCATGACCGCAGACAGTATCAAACCTCTCACCATCGACCGCCGCCAGGCCCTGCGTGGCGCCGCCATGGCCAGCGCCGGGGCGATGTTCGTCTCGCCAACCATGGCCCTGTCCGCCGGTAGCGACATGGCCGCCATCCGCAAGGCGGCCGAGGCGGGTCGCGAAGCGTCGGTGAAACGGATCCAGGACTGGATCGCCATCCCCTCGATCGCGGCGGAAGACCGCAACATGCCCGAGGGCGCACAGTATATGGCGGAACTTGCCAAGGACGCCGGGTTCCAGCATGTCGAGATCGTTCCGACCGACGGCCATCCGGGGGTCTTCGCCACGCTCGACGCCGGCGCCAAACGGACGCTCGGCATCTATTTCATGTATGACGTGAAGCAGTTTGACCCCTCCGAATGGTCCTCGCCGCCGCTCGAGGCGGCGATCGTCGACCGGCCCGGCTTCGGCAAGGCGATCATGGGCCGCGGCGCGGTCAACCAGAAGGGACCGGAAGCGACGTTCCTCGCGGCGCTGCACGCGATCCGTGCGGCTGGCCGGAAGCTGCCGGTCAATATCGTCCTGATCTGCGAGGGCGAGGAAGAGATCGGCTCGCCGCATTTCAAGCAGGTGGCCACCAAGCCCAATGTGCTGGCGGCGCTCAAGAAATGCGAGGGCATCTTCATCCCGGCGAGCTGGCAGGACAAGAACGGCAATGTCAGCGTCAATCTGGGCTCGAAGGGCATTGTCGAGCTGGAACTGGTCGCCAGCGGCGAGAAGTGGGGCCGCGGACCGAAGGGCGACATCCACTCCAGCCTCAAGGCGATGGTCGACAGTCCAACCTGGCGGCTGGTGCAGGCGCTGCAGACGCTGGTCACGCCCGACGGCAACACCCCAGCGATCGACGGCTGGTTCGAGAATGTCCGGCCGCTGACCGCGCGCGAGAAGGCACTGATCGCCGAGACCGCCCGCAATTCGGACGAGGCCCAGCGCAAGGCGATCCTCGGCGTCGAGACCTGGATCGACGACCTGCCGTTCGAGCAGGCGCTTCAGCGCCTGGCGCAGGAGCCGACGGTCAATATCGAGGGCCTGGTCGCCGGCTATACCGGTCCCGGCGGCAAGACCGTCCTGCCCGGCGTCGCCACCGCCAAGATCGACCTGCGGCTGGTCCCCAACCAGACCCGGGCCGAGGCCGAGCGCAAGCTGCGCGCACATCTCGATGCCCATGGCTTCCCCGATGTCGAGGTCCGGGTCGGCGGCGGCTATGACCCGACCGAGGTCGACGAGAACAGCCGCCTGATCCGCACCGAGCTGGCCACCTACGAGCGCGCCGGGATCACCGCCACGCTCAACCCGCGGCTGGCCGGTTCCTGGCCGGGCGCGACCTTCACCGCTCCGCCGGTGTCGATCCCGGCCGGCCATTTCGGCATGGGCCACGGCGCCGGGGCGCATGCGCCGGACGAATATTATGTGATCGAATCGACCAACCCCAAGGTCGCCGGACTGGTCGATGCGACCATGGGCTATGCCGACTTCCTCTACCAGCTGGCCGCGATCAAGTGACCCGTCACTATTTCCGTTAGCCCTGAGCCTGTCGAAGGGCGTCTTTCACCGAGAGGCGTGGTTCGACAGGCTCACCACTAACGGATCTGCCTCACAATTCACCCGTCACCATCAGATGTCGCCGAAGGACTTGAGCGCGGCCGGCGCGACGATATCGCCCCATTCCTGAACGAAATGGCCGGCTTCCTCGATCAGCAGCGGCTCCGGGCAGCCCTTGATCAGGCCGTGCATCATCTTCATCACCGGGGGGCCGAGCACCGGGTCGGAACCGCCGATCGCCATGAAGCTGGGCCCTGACCATTCCTGGCTCCAGAAGGCCGCCGCCTGCTGGCTGACCGCGACGCCGTCCATGCCCGGCTCGACCGGCACCAGCGCCGGAAATTTCCGCGCTCCGGCCTGATAGCTGTCATCCGGATAGGGCGCATTATAGGCGGCGATCTCCGCCTCGCTCATCTCCGGGGTGCCGCGGGCGATAATCTGCCCGGCGTCGAAGACCGGCACGGTCAGCGCATATTGTTTCCAGGCGTTGAAGCCGTCGCCCGCACCGGTGCCGAGACCGAGCGCGGTGTTCATGATGATCAGCCGCGACAGCCGCGCCTTGAACGCGGGATCGACCGGCAAGGTCAGCCCGATCAGCCCGCCCCAGTCCTGCACCACCAGCGTGATATTCTTCAGATCCAGCCGCTCGACCAGCGCCAGGATATGGTCGCGGTGAAAGTCGAACGTGTAGGTCTCGAGATCCGCCGGCTTGTCGGAGCGGCCGAAGCCGAAGAAGTCCGGACAGACCACCCGCGCGCCGGTGGCGGTGAAATGCGGAATCATCTTGCGATAGAGAAAGGACCAGCTCGGCTCGCCGTGCAGGCAGAGAAAGGTGCGCTCTGCATCCGCCGGTCCGGTGTCGATCCAGGCAGCGCACAGCCCTTCATAGCCCGGCAGATCATCGGCATAGGCCACCGGAAAATCAAAGTCCGGCAGATCGGCGAAGCGTTGCTCGGGCGTGCGGACGGCGACGATGGTCATGGTGGGTTCCTCTCAATTGGTCCTTCCACGGCTGTCATGATGGCGGGAACGGGTCAAGGGCCAATGGCGGCAACAGGCCGGTCGCAACCGGCCGCCGCTTGACAAATATCGATATTTTTATTTTTCGTGAACTTCACACCAAGGCTCTGAATAATAACGAATTTCTCCGTCGCAGACCGCCTGCGAGTGTGACCTTTGTCAAAACCGGCGGCAATGCACCGACAATTGCGGAAAAAGAAGCGCGCCAGACTCATCACGATGCGCAGCATAAGCGGAACCGGGGCATGTAGGAAAGCCGGTTTTCAACCGGGCAAGGATCGGCCTGCCGGTTGCTGCGGCCTCATCGCGATTTCCACGGTTCCGCCGCTCCGTCGCTTGCCATGCACCGTCCGCCGCCAGCGCTGTGATAATTCCGCATCACAGGAGAATATATCGGCAATTTCCGGCCCGCCGATGGAACGATTGGTGTCCGCCAACCGTTCCCTCTACTCGTCGATCTCTTGCGCTGAGTGTTTGCGCTGGTCGACGGCAGCCCGCAGCAATAGCGGGCAGAACCGGAACAATCATGTTCCATAATGTTAGTTGGAGTAAAATAATGAAATCCCCCGTAATTACCTCCCTTATCCTCTGTGCAGCCGCCGGCGGCTTTGCCGCACCGGCTGTCGCGCAGTCCGATTCACCCTTCACCGGCCCCCGTGTCGAAATCCTGGGTGGCTATGATACATTGCGTTCGGGCAGCGACGCTGACATCGACACCGACAATGACGGCATTTTCGAAGACAACAACCTCGACCAGTCGGTCGACGGCTTCGCCTACGGTGTCGCGCTTGGCTATGATTTCGATGCCGGCCCCGTGGTCTTCGGTCTCGAGGGCGAATATATGGATTCGACCGGCAATCAGGAAAGCGGTGAAGATATCAACGCACCGTTCGGCTACAGCATCAACCTGAAACGCGACCTTTATGTCGGCGCGCGCATCGGTACCAAGATCAGCCCGACGACGCTGATCTATGCCAAGGGCGGCTACACCAATACTGCGGTTGAATCGCGCTTCCAGGACCAGGCCGCAGACGATGGCGTCAATTATAACTATGACGACAGCCAGCAGGTTGACGGTTACCGTCTTGGTGCCGGTATCGAGCATTCGATCGGAACCGGCGGCAGCGGCAACGGCTCCGGCGCCTTTGTCAAACTCGAGTACCGCTATTCCAATTATAGCTCGCTGAAATATAACGACACATTGTTCAACGACAGCAATGAAATCGGCGTCGATCTCGATCGCCACCAGATGGTTGCGGGTGTTGGCTTCCGCTTCTAGGCCGGAGCTGATCTAGCAACAGAAGGGCGTGCCGTTCGATGAACGGCGCGCCCTTTTGATTTCCTGTAAAGTCGGCCCGCGATCCGCAACCTAGGCGCCCGCCATCGCCATCAGCTGCGACGGAAACGGCACGGCCAGCGCCTCGGCATCGTCGCCGGCAAGCCAGCGGTCATAGTCCTCCGGCTGCAGGATCACCGGCATCGCCTTGGGATGGACAGGCCTGACCAGCGGATTGGGCTCGCAAGTCAGGAAGGCGAAGACATTGCCTTCGCCGGACGGCCGCCAGATTCCGGCAAAGGCGGACACCGGCGCTTCTTTCACCGCAAACCAGCATTCCTCGCGTCCTGCCCCCGGCCTGGGTTCGGCAAAGCGGGTGAAGGGAACGAGGCAGCGCTGTTCCGGCTGTGTCAGCATCGATCGCCAGAACGGGCTGGACAGGTTGCGGACATTGGTGATGCGCTTGGTAACCGTGGTTCCGGGGCGCTTGCCCTTGATCGTCAGCGGTATGCCCCATTGCATGCTGTCGAGGATCTTCGCACCCTGATCAACGCGCACGATGGGCGCCTGATATTTCGGCCAGATATCAATCCGTGTTTCGGAGAAGGGCGGACCAGCGTCCGTGCCGATATAGTCCTGCCAGGTGGGGATGGCCTCGGGGTGGTTCTGGTAGTGGTTGCACATCGCTGCAATTCAGCATGGCTGATTGCAGCGCGCAAGGACTGCTGATTGTAAGGTCAAAGAAACTTGCCGGGCTGTCGGTGCCCTGTCACCGTCATCGGTGATTGATCAGTTGTGGAATGGCACCGCAATGCTAGTATTGTGCAGTTCCCGGTTCCTCCCGTTCCTGACCATCAGGGCGATAGCCTACGATGCGGCGAAATTCATCAAACTCTTCTTTCGTGACCAGCTCTTGCAAATCAGGAGCTCGCTTTAACGCCGCTTCGATCGCATCGAGCCGTTTCAGGATTAAAGCGAAAATCGTTGGACCGCTCGGCGGATTCCCGTCAGGCCAGATTATATTTTCTATCGCATCCAGACGCCTCTTTATATTGTCGAATTCGACGCGTGCACTATCGCTCATCCTCTTTCCCTTCCGTCTTGCTCGATCCGCTTCGATACGAATTTTCATCGTCTGCAACCGGGGATGCTCCATTGCCGGCGTCTTGCTCCAAGGCACCGAGCCGCGCAGAAATTTCGTTCAACCGCTCAGTTGTGGTCCGTTCCTGAGAAAATCCCAGAGCGAGCAAGCCCGCGGACAAAGCGGTGACCGACAGGAATGTCAGTTTGTCGGCGAAGCCGTCCCGCTCACGCCATTTTTCGATGATAGGATTGTGATTTTCGCGGGCGCTGGCATCCAGATCTTTTTTCTTCGCTCGCGGGTAAAGAAACAAGTCCCAGCACCCCTTGCCGATCGTTATGACAAGAATACAGAATGCAAGAAATCCGGTGTTCGAAATATATGGTTCTAACATCGACTTTCCCACCAATATCGATGTTCAATAACATATAGCAATTCTAGCCGCTTTTCTAGTCGGAGGACCTGTTGGCGGCCGGGCCAAATTCAGGACTGAACCATCGCTAATCTCGGCAGCCATTTTCACCGGAATTTAATGCGCGGCCCCCTGCAATTTCCATAGCTTCCCAACTCCGATTATGCGACGCTCCCCTCACTTTGACAAACCGAGCGCCAGACCCGTTGCACCTGACCCTCCCCAACCGCCTGTCCTATGGCCTTGGCGGATCGGTCTATGCGGTCAAGGAAGCGGCGTACATCATGTTCGTGCTGCTGTTCTACACGCAGGTCCTGGGGCTGAGCGGGACGGCAACGGGCATTGTCCTGTCGCTCAGCCTGGTCTGGGATGCGGTGTCGGATCCGATGGTGGGCAGCTGGTCCGATCGCTACAAGAGCCGCTGGGGGCGGCGGCACCCGTTTATGATCTACAGCACCGTGCCGATGGGCCTGGGCTTTATCGCACTGTTCGCGCCGCCGGATTTCGTTCTGGGCGACGAGCTGTGGCTGGCGGGATGGCTGCTGGCCTGCTCGATCTGGATCCGCACTGCGCTGACCTTTTTCTCGATCCCGCATTATACGCTGGTCGCGGAAATCACCCAGGACTATCACGACCGCAGTGCGCTGATGGGGCAGCGCACGGCCTTTCTGTTTCTGACCACGCTGCTGCTGCCGTCGCTGTGTCTCTATTTCCTGTTTGACCAGGGCGAGGGCGGCGACGGCCGCTTTGTCGCCAGCAATTACGTGGCCTATGGCTGGCTGTCGGCGCTGCTCATCTGGGCCGCTGCGGCGGCCTGTATCGCCGGCACCTGGAAATTCATCGGCCATACCCAGGTCGATCCCGCACGCGCGCCGTCGACGCCGGGATTTCTGGGGTTGTGGAGCGATTTCCTGTCCACCTTCCGCAACCGCAATTTTCGCAACGTGCTCTGCTACGACCTCGGCGCAACGGCATCCTATGGCATCACGATCGCGCTCAACATCATCTTCTGGACCTATTTCTGGGAATTGCCGGCGACCGAGACGGGGCTGGTGCTTGGCATTTCCGTGCTGATCGCGGTGCCGATCGCCATCATCTTCCTGAAGACGGCGGGCCGGCGGATGCCCAAGCACGAGATCGTCCGGTGGGCGGTGATCGCGATGTTGCTCGATCTGTCCTGGCCTTTCGTGCTGCGGTTTCTTGAGCTGATTCCGGACAATGGCGATCCCGTGATATTCGCGATCCTGGTCATCCAGAACGCGATTTTCATGAGCTTCTTCATCCTGCGGATCGTCGCGATCACCTCGCTGACCGCCGACCTGACCGACGAGCATGAAGCCGAAACGGGTCTCCGGCAGGAGGGCGGCTTCTATGCCGTGCTGCAGTTCACGTCCAAGCTGGGCGGCGCCGTGGGCCCGCTCTATGGCGGTTTCGCGCTCGACATGGTCGGGCTGGAAGATGGCATGCGGCCGGGGGCGGTCGACCAGTCCTCGCTCGATTCCCTGGTCTGGATCGGCGCTGCCGCAATCGTCCCGCTGATGCTGATAGCGCTTTTTTTCACCTTCCGCTTCTCCATGACCGAGGAGCGCCTGCTGCAGATTCAGGCCGTGATCGCGCGGCAGCGACGCGGCCAATAAAAAGGGGGCCAGAAGGCCCCCTTTCCAGTCAATTCTTATCGCGGCAGCTTATTCAGCCCCGTTATCCGCGCTTTCGCCCGGTACCGGGAAGCCACGCTTCTTGAGGATATATTTCACCTCCGGATCGCGGCCGCGGAACTTGCGATAGGCGTCCTTGCGGTCGGTCTCGTTGCCGGTCGACAGCAGGATGGTGCGGAACTGCTCGGCGGTTTCCTTGTCCCACGGGCTGCCCGCTTCCTCGAACGCCGCCCAGGTGTCGGCGTCCATCGTTTCCGACCAGAGATAGCTGTAATAGCCGGCCGAATAGGCGTCGGACGAGAAGAGATGGTTGAACTGCGGCAGGCGGTGGCGCATCACGATCTCCTTCGGCATGCCGATTTCGGTCAGCGTCTCGCGCTCGAACTTGTCGGGATCGGTGACCGGCTGCTCGCGGTTGTGCAGCTTCATGTCGACGATCGCGCTGGACAGATATTCGACCGTCGAGAAACCCTCGTTGAAGGTTTTCGAGGCCTGGATCTTGTCGACCAGTTCCTTCGGGATCGGCTCGCCGGTCTTGTAGTGGGTGGCGTAGGTCGAGAGGATATAGGGCGTCATCAGCCAGTTCTCGTTCACCTGGCTCGGATATTCGACAAAGTCGCGCGGCGTGTTGGCGAGGCCGGGATAGGTGATGTCATAGTTCAGATAATGCAGGGCATGGCCGAATTCGTGGAACAGGGTCTGCGCATCGTCCAGGCTGATCAGCGTCGGCTCGCCGTCGCCGCCCTTGACGAAATTGTTGTTGTTCGACGAGATCGTGTAATTGTTCTTGCCCCCCAGCTTGAACTTGTCCTTGTAGGTGGTCATCCACGCACCCGACCGCTTGCCCTGACGGGCATAATTGTCGAAATAGTGCACGCCGAGGACCTTGTCGCCGCGCTTGACTTCGAAGGTGCGCACGTCGGGATCGAAGACCGGGATGCTGCCGGTGGTTTCGGTGAAGGTCAGGCCGTAAAGCTTGCCCGCGGCGTCGAACAGCGCGTCCATCATCTTGTCGAGCTGGAAATAGGGTTTGATCTCGGCGGAATCGAGGTCATATTTCGCCTTGCGGACCTTTTCCGCATAGAAACGATAATCCCAGGGTGCGATGGTGATGCCGGCGCCTTCGCTATCGGCGATCGCCTGCATGTCGGCGACTTCCTCGCCGACCCGGGCGACGGCGGCTGGCCAGACCTTCATCATCAGGTCCATCGCCGCTTCCGGTTCCTTCGCCATCGTGTCGGCCATGCGGTAGTGGGCGTGGGTCTTGAAGCCGAGCAGCTTGGCGCGGTCGGCGCGCAGCTTCAGGATCTTGGCGATGGTCGCGTTGGTGTCATTGGCATCGCCATTGTCACCGCGGTTGATATAGGCGGTATAGACTTTCTCGCGCAGGTCGCGGCGGGTGCTGTTCTCGAGGAAGGGCTGCATCACCGAGCGGGTGTTCTTCAGCGCCCAGCCGGTCTTGCCCTGTTCCTCGGCGGCTTCTGCCAGCGAAGCGACAAAACTGTCCGGCAGGCCGGCGAGATCGGCTTCGTCGGTGAGGTAGATGAAGGTTTCTTCATCGGCCAGGACCTTGTTGGAAAAGTCGTTGAACGCCTTCGCCAGCTCGGTGTTATAGGCGATCAGCTGTTCCTTGTCGGCGCCATCGAGCAGCGCGCCGTCGCGGACGAGCTGTTCGTAATTGCGCTCGACCAGGCGGGTCTGCTTGGCGTCGAGGCCGGAGGATTCGCGGTTGTCATAGACCGCCTTGGTCTTGGCGAGCAGCTTCGGATCGAGGGTCAGCTGGTCGAAGAAGGCGGAGATTTTCGGCAGCCATTCGCCCTGGATCTCGCGGACCTCTTCGTTCGACAGATTGCTCGAATAGACGCCCCAGATGGCGAAGAGATTGCTCGCCTCGTTGCCGACCAGTTCCATTGGCACGGTGAAATTCTCGAAGGTCGCGGGCGCCGGATTGTCGCGGATCACGTTCACGTCGGCCTGGATCTTGTCCATCGTTGCCTGAAAGGCTTGCGGGAAGTCGGAGACCTTGATCTCGTCCCATGGCGGAACGCCGTCATAGGGGCCGGTCCAGGCCTGGAGAATGCTGTTTTCTGTTGCGTCAGCCGGGGTCGCCTGCATCGCGCTCATCTTGTTCAATTCTGCTGTTGTCATTTTTTTTCCATGATCGTCGGCCAGGGCGGGTGTCGCGGTCGCGCCGATCAGCGCGGCGCTGGACACGCCCAGAAAAAACTTGCGGGTGGATAGGGTGAATCGCATCAAAATCTCTCCAAATATGGGACCGCGGCTGCGGCTCGAGGCAAGCGCACGGGGCGCAATTGGGGACGGTCTACCCAAAGCCGGGGGGAAACGCAAAAAAGGTTTCGCAGGAAATCAATTATTAGACGAACGACCTTTTACCGGCGATGAACGACATCGGGAAACATCGTTATTCGGCGCTATTCAGGGCTATTCGGGCCGCTCGGCCAGCAGCGCGCGCACCAGCGGCTGCAGATTTTCATCATAGCGGGCCAGCATGACATGGTCCTCGGCAGTTTCGAAATGACTGATCAGCTGGCGGCCGTTCCAGTAATGCAGGGCGATCGCCGGCGGGTCGGCGACGATCATGTTGCGGCCATCGGGATGGTCCGGGTCAATCGGGCTCAGGTCCAGCGCCACCTGCGGCGCCGTCGAGGCGCAAACCGCAAGACTGATATCGCCCCACCAGGCGGAAATATTGCGGTGCAGATGGCCGCAGATCATGCCCTTGACCTGGTCGTGGCCGGCGAGCGCATCGGCGAGCCTGGTCACCCAGGGCTCGTCCGCATGGGTGGTCATCCATTCGATGCCGCTGTCAACCGGCGGGTGGTGCAGGATCAGGATCGTCGGCTTGTCGCGATTTTCCGCAAGCCGGTCGGACAGCCACGCCGCGCGGGTCTCGCAAAAGGCGCCGCCGTGCCGCCCCTCCTCGAGCGTGTCGAGTACCAGCAGCCGCAGCGCCGGGGTATCGACTTCATACTGGATGAAGCCGTCCGGTGCCGGCACATCGGCGAACTGCTTGCGGAACGGCGCGCGCAGGTCGTGGTTGCCGAGGCACATGTGGACCGGGAAGGGAACCACCGACAAGGCATTTTCCAGCCGGCGGTAGCTTTCCTGATCGCCGCGATCGACGAGATCGCCGGTGGCCAGCAACAGATCGGGCTGCGGGGTGATCGCGCAGATCGTCTTGATCGCCTGATCGAGCCGCTTGCGATTGAATTCGGCCGGATTGTCGGGGTCGAAACCCAGATGAATATCCGTGATCTGCGCGATCAACATGGACGCCCTCCCTTTTTCCCGATGGCGTTACTGACTGACAATCTGCTTGTCCGGCTTCTGCTGCTTGTCCTTCTGTTCCTCCCGGATCAGCCAGGGAGCGCCGTCGTCGGCGTGATAGTCGTGGCACATGGCGCAGGTCGACGGCACATCGGCTGCCTTCTGGAACTCGCCGCCATGGCATTCGCGGCAGGTCTTGATGCCGGGCAGCAGCAGGTCTTTTGCGGTCTTCGAGGTGGCCGCGTTGTGACAGCTGGAGCATTTTTCCTCCTTATGCGCGTCGTGGCTGAACCAGCCATTGTGCATGTAGCGATCGGTCTGCGTGACCGGCATGATACCATAGTCGACGCGGCTGGGAGCCGTCGGCGGGGTCACGCCGTGGCAGTCGAAACAGGCACCGCCGCGCGAGAAAACCTGGCGGATGGCGAGATTGGCGCGGCTCGGGCGAAACTGCACGGCGCGGGCATAGTCGCTCGCGACCCGCGTCTCGTTGCCGGCCCCCGGACGGCGGCGCGCCATGCCGCCGAGATTGATCGGTCGGGTCGGCCGGGTCGAACGATAATAAGCGCGCAGGTCGGCCTGGACCATTTCCGGTTCGCCGTGGCGCAGGGTGCGGACGGTGCCGCCGATCTCGTCAAAGGCGAGACTGTGGCAAATGCTGCAGTCCTCCTTCATGTCGACCGGCTCGAAGCGCACGCCGTTGGCGTCGGGCGTATGACAATCCTTGCAGACAAGCGAATCGCCGAATCCATAATCCGCCGACAGCCGCCGTCCCATCTGGGCGACCCCGCCGGTCCGCGACAGATGCACGTCATGGGGAAATTTGAGACCGTTATTCTCGGTCGGCTTGTCATCCAGCGAGATGCGCTTGCGCGGCGGGTTCTTGCCGCCCGGCGTGACCAGCACGGCCGGCCGGAATTGCGGGTGGGCAATGCCGAAGTCCGATGCATTTTCCAGTTTCGTATCGGTCAAGCGTCCATCCATCCCGTCGTGGCAATCCGCGCAGAATTTTTGCGGTGTCGGTTCCATAGCACCGGAACCCTCATGCTCGCTGTGACATTCGACACACCTGCCCGGAGGCTTGTGGAAGGCGGAGGCGAAGGCGGCGCCGATCACCTCCAGCCCTTCCGGCTCGCCGCGGGCGGTCAGCAGGCGCGGTTTGGCCGCATGATCATGGGCATCGTCGGTGTGGCAAGTCAGACAGGTCTCGTCCTTGACGGTGACAAAGGCATCGACATGGCAAGCCTGGCAATCCTTCTCGAGCGCATGGTGGGCGCTGCTCAGCGCGCCGGACGACCACATGGTGTCGGCGTGGAACTGGTCGGGCCGCTCCTCGACGCCGCGCCAGGTTGCCCACGTGTAGACGGGCCAGACGAGAAAGGCCGCCAGCACCAGCACGACAAAGCCCCAGGCGGTGATCCGTTTGCCGGGAAGCAGGCCCTTGAGCGTGTAGAGCGTCGATTCGCTGCGAATTTCGGCAGAATCGGACAGGGCCTCGACTCGCTTGACGGTGAGGACGACATCGTCGCCCTCTTCGCTGACGGTGATGACATGACCACCAAAGCCCAGTTCGGCGCCCGCCGCCGGATCGACGGTGACCGAAATCCGGTGTTTCCCGTCGAGCGTAAAATTCTGGCCCGAGCTGCTTTCGACGATGATCTTGCCGTCGTCGCGCCGGCGGATCGTGGCATGGTCCGGGTTGACCGCGAGATCGGGCAGATGGATGGCATTGGTGGTGCTGCGACCGATGCCGATTTCGTCCGCTGCAAAGGGATTGGACCGGATGATTTCCCGGCCGTCGGCGGTGGTCGCTATCTGGCGAACGATGAAGGTCATGCTGGGCTCTCCATCCTACCAGTAGAAAAACACGCTGATGATATGCGCGGTAAGTGCCGCGATCAGGGCGAAGGTCATCGGCACATGCACAAACAGCCACACCTGCAGCATCGCCTTGAGCTTGAGATGGCGGCGGACGCGGGCCAGCGTCGCCTCCTTTTTCTCGAGCAGCGCATCGACCTTGTCGAGCGGATCATCGCCACCCATTTTCGGCTGATAGGCGCGTTCGCGGCGCAGATCCGCCTGCGCCTGGCGGGTGGCACAATCCGGATAGCGACCGGAAATGCGCCGGAAGAAGCCGCCGCCGAACGGGTCCTGTTCGAGCGACTGCAGCACCAGCGCGGCATGTTCCGCCGACAGCGGCTGCGCCGCCTCGTGCAGCTGCCGGTCGAGCGAGCGCAGATTCTCGAGCATTTCCGTCTCGGTCATCTCGTCGCGATTGTCGGACAGCGCCTTGGGGATGGTCGCGTAAAAATAGATCCCGACAATGCCGGAAATGATCACGATCATCATGAAGACGTAGGCGGCGGTGTGGATGTTCCACCCGAGCTGGAAACCGGTGTGTAGCGTGCCGATCACGATCAGGCTGAGACCGAGATAGATATGCGCCGAGGTCCAGGCCTTGAGCGACCACGAGCCCGGCGTCATCGCGCGCTTGCGCACCCCGAGCATGGTCAGCCACAGGATCAGCAGCGCACCGATCGTGCCCAGCGTATAGCCATACCAGCTGCCGCCATTGTGGCGCGGAGACACGTCGATGAACATATAGCTGATGATGCAGATCAGCATGATCGCCGCTGAAATCTTGAGCCAGCGATAACCGGCATGCTTGAGGAAGCCGTCGTGCATCGCGACTTTCTTGCGGCCGGACTGGGCGCGGATGGCTTTGCTGGCCATTAGACAAGCCCTCCCGGCGCATGGGATTGAACCTTGATCCCCGTTCGTCCTGAGCCTGTCGAAGCACCGCGTCTGGCCACATGTCCTTCGACAGGCTCAGGACGAACGACGCGGAGGGAAAGTACCGGCATCACACCTCCTCCCCTTCCAGCTTGGACACCGTCAGAAATTCTTCCGGAGCCACACGGATCGCCGCGCCGGTCGGACAGGCCCGGACGCAGGCCGGCCCGCCCTTGATGCCGGCGCACATGTCGCACTTGATCGCCTTCTTGGGCTTTTCCACCGAGGGGTCGCTGTGCTTCTTGGCCCAAAGCTTGTCGGGTTCCCCCGGCCCTGGACCGGCACCGAAGAACAGCCAGCTGAGCAGCCCCGGCTTCTCCGGCGGCACCTTGTCCATGCGGATGACGCCATAGGGGCAGTAACGCTGGCAATTGCCGCAGCCGATGCAGCTGTCGTCGATGAACACCTCACCGTCGGGACCGCGGTGGATCGCGTCCGGCGGGCAGTCGGACATGCAGTGCGGATGCTCGCAGTGGCGGCAGCTGGTCGGAACGTGCAGATGGGCGTAGGTGCGCCCGGCCTCGCGGTCGAGCCGCGACAGGCCTTCGTGGCTGTCGGCGCAGGCCTTCTCGCAATTGTCGCAGCCGACGCACAGATTCTCGTCGATCAGCAGCACGTCGGTGGCCTCGCCGATGCCGTTGTCGACGAGGAAATTGGCGATCCCCGAATACATGTCGACCACGCCGGAGAAACTGTCCTTCTTGGCTTCGACAAAGGCGTTGATATCCTGCCGCGCGGCCATTTCCTTCTTCGCCTTGCGCATCAGGTCGGGATGGGCGTCGAGCACCTTCTTGAACGCGTCGCCATTGATCTTGATGACCTCGGACTTGATCGCGGCCTTGACCGTTGCCGTACGATAGCCGCCCGCGATCAGCGTCATTTCGCCGACATAGGAACCGGCCGGCAGATAGGAAAGGAACACCGGCTTGCCGCCGATCTGCTTCTCGACCACCATCGATCCGACCCGGATGACGTAAATGTCGTTGCCCTCGCCACCTTCCTCGATAATCGCTTCGCCGGCCCGGACATTGATGATCTCGCTGGTCTCGACGACCTCGGCAATATCCTCCCGGGTCAGGCCGGACCCGAACATCTGCAGCAACTGCCGTTCGGTCGATATCTGGGTGATCCGGCGCTTGGCCGCCGGCACCGACGCCTGCAGCTTGAGCGCTGCGGTGCGCGAAATTTCCACGACAATGACATCTTCCGCAGCCCGGATCGTCGCGCCGCGCCGCCGGCCCGAAATCAGGCCAACCTCGCCGAAGATCGAACCCTGTTCGATCGGCACCGTGATCGACGGATCATCGGGGTTGATCTCCACCGCCACCGAACCCTCGGCAATGGCAAAGAGCGAGCTTCCCGGATCATTTTTCTCGAAGATCACCTCGCCCCGGCGGAAGCTTTTCGGCTCGCTGTCGAGCATGAATTCGCGCATCTGCAGCGGCGACAGATCGTTGAGAATGGTGACGTTGGAACGGAAAAATTCGAGCCATTCGTCGACCGACCGCCGCCCGGGCAGGCCGCGGAACTTCGCCTCGAGAATCGGCTCGTCGGCGGGCTTCAGATCGGTGTTCCCGTTGATATACTCGATCACGTCATAGCCCTGGTTCATGCAGTGCTTGATCAGCGGATAGCCGGCGAGCGCGCCGATGACGTAAATGCCCTTCTTGGTACTCTCGAACGCCGGCGACAGTTTCGGATAGGCCTCGCGGTCCTCGCTGGTGAATTCTATGCCGCATTCCTCGACAAACTTGCGCGGCGGCGCGCTACCCATGCGGGCGATGATCCGGTCGCACTTGATGGTTTCCTGGCCATCGCGGGTTTCCAGCACCAGCTCGCCGTCCCTGACCTCGGCCGGAGTCGTCTCGTTGCGAATGATGACCTTGCCCTGCTCGCCCGCTTCCATCAGCAGCTTGACATTGGCTTTCTTCGCCCGGGCAAATTCGGCCGAGCGGTTCAGAATGGTGACGACATTATTCTGCGCCGCATCGGCGGCCAGGCCCAGCGCATTCTCGATACCGGCATCGCCCGAGCCGATCACCGTGATATGCTCGTCATAATATTCGCCGGGATCGTCGAGCTGATACTGGACCAGCTTGTTGTCGCCGCCGGGGCAGCGCATCAGGTTCGGATTGCCCTGCGTACCGATCGCCATCACGATCGTTTCGGTCTGCACCGTCTCGCCATTCTTCAGGGTGATGGTGAAATTGCCTTCGTCACCCTCGATCTTCACCGGCTCGGCATTGTACATCACGTTGACGCCATGGCTGGCGGTCTGCGCGTCCCAGGTTTCGAGAATCGCCTCGCGCTTGCCGGCGTCGAAATCCATGTCCGAGCGCAGCACCAGCTGGCTCGGCGTGGCCATGACATGCTTGCCCTTCTGATATTTGTAGATGGTGTCGGAAAGATGGTCGGTTTTCTCGAGCAGCACATGCTTGAGCTTCAGCTGCGCTGCGCGCCCGGCGGCGCTCATGCCCGCTGGTCCGGACCCGATAATGACTACACGAAACTTGTCCGACACGCGCCTGCTTCCCCCCATTGCTTCCCCGGCCAACGCACCCTCATACGTTTTCCAGACCCGGTTCAGCATATGCCCGGTTGTAGCGCGACCCAAAAGATTGAACTTTGGCAGGACCTTACCAAAATGGCTCTTCATTGCCAGTGCAAAATATCACATGTATCTGGGCGCTTGTCAGGTAGCGAAGCGCTCCGTATCCCTGTGCGGGCCTATCACGACATGAAACAGCTTGAGGAATATCCATGGCGAAATCCGCTTCTTCGATGAATATCAGCCGTATCGCACTGATATTGGCCGCCTTGCTCGCGCTGGCGGCGGTCGCGGTGCAGGTCTGGCGCGGCATGAATGACGACAGCGCTGCGATCGGCCCGGTCGCCGGAACGGAAAGCGAGCCGGCACCGAGCGTCGATGAGGTGATCGCCGGGCTGGAAAAGAAGCTGCAGGACAATCCCGATGACGCCGAAAGCTGGCGGATGCTGGGATGGAGCTATTTTGAAACCGGCAAGTTCGCCGAATCGGCCACGGCGATGAAACGCGCCACCACGCTCGATCCGAAGAATCCGGAATATTGGTCGATGCTGGGCGAGGCGCTGGTGATGGCGAGCGACGGCCAGCAGGTCCCGCCGGATGCGGTCGATGCGTTCCGCAACGCGCTGAAACAGGATGCCAAGGATCCGCGGGCGCGCTATTTCCTCGCGGTGCAGAAGGACATTTCCGGCGATCACAGGGGCGCGATCAATGACTGGTTCGCGCTGCTCGAAGACACGCCCGCCGATGCCCCCTATGCTGCGGATATCCGCCGGGTGATCGGCCAGGTTGCGGAGAAGGAGGGAATTGATGTCGCCGCCCGGCTCGCCAAGGCAACGCCCGCCGCGCCGACCGGCGGCATTGCCACCGACGGCCCCGCCGTCGCCACCGCCGCGATTCCCGGCCCGAGCCGTGAACAGATGAAGGAAGCCGCCGCGCTGCCGCCCGGCCAGCAGGAAGCGATGATCGCCAATATGGTCGACGGCCTGGACAAGCGCCTGCAGGCCAATCCCAAGGACGCCAACGGCTGGATCATGCTGATCCGCAGCCGCATGCAGCTCGGCCAGACCGTGCAGGCGAAACAGGCGCTGGACCGCGGGCTGGCGGCGTTCAAGAATGACGGGGCGGAAGCGAAACGGATCCGGGAGGCGGCGGCGGCGCTGGGGCTTTAACCGCGAAAATCCGTGCTTAACAAGGGACTCTATCGAAAGTCCGCCGGATTGCCGGAAAAATCATTTTACCTCCGGATAGACATGGGTGCTCTTGACCACGCCATAGGCAAAGCGGGTATCGATTGATCGAATCCCGGGCAGAGCGTGCAGTTCCGTCCGAACGAAATTCTCGTACACTTCCAGATCGGCGACCACGACCCGCAGCATGTAGTCGGCATCCCCGGTAGTCAGGAAGCAATCGAGTATGGCATCGATTTCGCCGATCTTGTCTTCAAAGGAGCGGACTGCGGCCCTGGAATGTTTTTCCAGCGCCACGCTGACAAAAACGGTCAGGGGGACGCCATAGGCCTTCTGGTCGATCAGCGCGGCATAGCCCTGGATCACGCCGGTGTTTTCCAGATTTCTGAGGCGGCGCAAGCAGGGCGACGGCGACAGGTTGACGCGCTCCGCCAGCTCGAGATTGGTGAGCCGGCCGTTTTTCTGGAGTTCGCGGATGATTTGTCGATCTTTTGTGTCCATGACGTCCGTTTAGGGTCATATATGCCAAAATACTATCAATATTGAGATAATATGGCAATCTAAAACCTCCCGGCCTGTGTCATAGATGATCCAAGGGAGAAAAGGCATGTCGAGTAACTTTCCAGTAAAGCCGGGCGCACAAGGCTTCGCAACGCGGGCGATCCACCATGGCTATGATGCCAGGGGAGCGGAAGGCGCGCTGACCCCGCCGCTGCACCTGACATCCACCTTCACCTTCGAAAGCGCCGAACAGGGCGGCAGGATGTTTTCCGGCGAGGAGCAGGGCCATTTTTATTCCCGCATCTCCAACCCGACCACGGATCTGCTGGAGAAACGGATCGCCACCCTCGAAAATGGCGGAGCCGGCCTGGCCACCGCCTCCGGCATGGGCGCCATTACCTCGGCGCTGTGGACCTTCCTGCAACCGGGCGACGAACTGATCACCGACCTGACCCTTTACGGCTGCACCTTCGCCTTCATGCGCCATGGCCTGGCCCGCTTCGGGATCACCATCACCCATGTCGACCTGACCGACCCGGAGCAGCTGTCGCGCGCCATTTCGCCCAGAACCAGGATCGTCTTTTTCGAAACGCCCGCCAATCCGAACATGCGGCTGGTCGATATTGCGGCCATTTCCGCGATCGCAAAACAAGCCGGGGCAAAATGCATCGTGGACAATACCTACGCGACGCCGGTGATCACCCGGCCGCTCGATCTCGGAGCAGACCTGGTGGTGCATTCGGCGACCAAATATCTTGGCGGGCATGGCGATGTGGTCGCCGGTCTCGTGGTTGGCAATGCAGAGGATATTGCGGAAATCCGCCTGGTCGGCATGAAGGACATGACCGGCGCGGTGATGGCGCCGTTCAACGCCATGCTGGTCATGCGCGGACTGAAAACCCTGAAGATCCGCATGCGGCAACATGTCGAATCGGCGGAAACGATCGCCGGCTTTCTGCAGAGCCACCGCGCCGTTTCCGAGGTTCTTTATCCGGGGCTGCCATCCTTTCCGCAACATGATCTGGCGCGGCGACAGATGGATCAGCCCGGCGGCATGATCGCGGTAAAACTGGCCGGCGGCTATGATGCCGGACTGGCGCTGATGAACGGGCTCGATCTCATCCAGCGGGCGGTATCGCTCGGAGACACCGAAACGCTCATTCAGCATCCGGCGAGCATGACCCATTCGACCTATTCGCCGGAGGAACGGCACAGCCATGGCATTGATGACGGGCTTGTCCGCATCTCGGTCGGCCTGGAGGAGGTGGATGACCTGCTATATGACCTGGACTCAGCGCTGGCAGCGCTTCCCCTCTAGGCGCGGGGTGATGGACTGGACTCCGCCAGAGTATTCTTCATGAGAACCGCAGCGGTAATATCGCCGGTCACATTCACCACCGTTCTGCTCATGTCGAGAAGCCGGTCCACGCCGAGAATGATCACCAGCCCGGTTGCCGGAATCCCAAATCCTGCCGCGACGCTCGCCAATATGGCGATGCTGACGCCGGGGGTGCCCGGTGCGCCGATCGAGGAGGCGACCAGCGTGCCGACCAGCAGAATGGTCTCGGTGGCGCTCAGTTCCACTCCGGATATCTGTGCCAGAAAAAGTATCGCCACGCTCTGATAGAGCGCGGTGCCTGCCATGTTCATCGTCGCACCGAGCGGAATCACCAGATGCGCCACATCGTCCGGGACATGGAGCTTGCGGGCGGTCTGGATGGTGCTGGGCATGACCGCCGAGGAGCTGGAAGTGGAAAAGGCCAGCAACAGATTGGGGCCCGCGACCGAGAGGAAGGGACGGAAGCCCAGTCCGCCGATCACTCTCAAGACTATGGCATAGATCAGAAACAGCAACACCAGCCCCAGAAGAACCGTGCCCACATAGCTGAGCAGCCCCAGCAGCGAATCCAGCCCGATCTGGATCATCAGCTGCGCCATCAATCCGAACACGGCGAGCGGTGACAACAGCATCGCCCATTTTACGATCGTCATCGAAATGGACATAAGGGAATCGAGCAGGGCGAGAAACGGTACGGCTTTCTCCCGTTGAATCTGGGTGGCTGCGACTCCAGTCAGCACCGCCAGGATCACGATGGCCAACAAGTCCCCCTGGATTACCGATGCCGCCGGATTGGTCGGCAACACCCCTGCGACCATGTCCGGCAACCTTGCCAGGTCAAATTTTTGAACGGTCCCGACGGGCGGCGACACCTTGTCGACCGGCAATTCCAGCCCGGTGCCCGGTTCGAACATCTGTGCCAGCGATATCCCGATCCATGCCGCCAGAAATGTGGTCGAGACAATGAACATGCCCAGTCGCACGCCCAGCTTGCGCATCGCCTCGTTCGACGGAACCCCGGCGAGACCGCTGACGATGGAGGAAAACACCAGAGGCACAAGAACAATGGCGATCAGGCCGAGAAAGAGCTGTCCCGGCAGCGCCAGCCAGTTGCCGACCATTTCCGCCGTTCTGGGCCTGACCAGGCCTGCTGCCGGGCCAAGCAATGTCCCCGTCGCGATACCGATCACCATCGCGGCAAGCACCTGCGCCCAAAGCCGCGAACGTGCCCAGATACGCAATTTGCTGCTCTGCTGTATAAGGCGGTTCAGTTCGGAGCCCGTTTGGTTCAGCACAATGATCCTGCCTCAAAAAGATTGTGAACGCGAAACAGGCTTTTCGCCTCCTGCGAGGCAGAGATCAACAGGCAGGCGAAAAATCTCTAGCGGAACAAAGGCTCGCCAAAGCTCCTCAACTTGCGGGAATGGAGCGTCCCCGCATCGGCCTCCTCCGCCAGCAGTTCGATCGCACGCAGGCCGATGGCCAGATGCTGGCCGACCCGCTCCTGGTAGAAGGCGTCGGCCATGCCGGGCAGCTTGATCTCGCCGTGCAGCGGCTTGTCGGAGGCACAAAGCAAGGTGCCATAGGGCACGCGGTAGCGATAGCCGTTGGCGGCAACCGTCGCGCTTTCCATGTCGATGGCGATGGCGCGGGCCTGGTTGAGCCGCCGCGCGATCTGCTCGAAGCGCAATTCCCAGTTGCGGTCGCCGGTGGTGACCACGGTGCCGGTGCGCAATTGCTGCTTGAGCCTCGACTTGTCGATCCCGGTCTCTTCCTGCACCGCCCGGGTCAGCGCCAGCTGCACCTCGGCGATCGTCGGCAGCGGGATGCTGGGCGGCAGCACGTCGTCGAGCACATTGTCGTCGCGCAGATAGGCGTGGGCGAGCACATAGTCGCCGAGCCGCTGGGTCCGGCGCAGCGCGCCGCAATGGCCGATCATCAGCCAGACATGGGGACGCAGCACAGCGAGATGGTCGGTGATCGTCTTGGCGTTGCTCGGACCGACGCCGATATTGACCAGGGTCACCCCGGGTCGCCCGTCGCCGCGGACCAGGTGATAGGCCGGCATCTGCGGCGGCTTGGCGATCGGCGGCGCGGACGGCTTGCCATCATGACCGGTGATCCGGTTGCCCGGCTCGACCAGCCTCGTCGCCGTGCCGGCCTTCACTTCCGCCAGACCATGTTCGATGAATTCGTCGACATAGCGCTGATAGTTGGTGAACAGGATGAACGGCTGGAAATGCTCGGGGTCGGTCGCGCAATAATGGCGGATCCGGTGCAGCGAATAGTCGACCCGCTCTGCCGTGAACAGGGCCAGGGCCGAGGCTTCCTCGCCCTGGAAGATCTGGCCGCCGTCGACAATCTCGTCGTTGGTCTTGACCAGATTGGGCGTGTGGAAATAATTGGGCAGCTTTTCCTTCTTGGCCCGGTCGAGCCCGGTGCCCGCATCCTCCAGCGCAAAGGCCAGCGGGATCGGCGTATCGGAGAGCTCGACCCGGATTTTCGCGGTGAAGGTCGTGGCGATCCGCTGCAGCTGGTCGAGCAGATATTTGCGATACAGTTTCGGCTCGGTGATCGTCGTGCAATAGGTGTTGATGTCGGCGAGATGCCCGGACGCCAGGTGGCTGGTCTCGGTCGCCTGATCGGCCGGAATCTGGACGCTGATCTGCGGGTAAAGTCCCTGCTGGCGGTCATCGCTGGCCAGCTTGGAAGTCGCATAGCGGCGAAAGCGGGCGGCCGTGATTTCGATTTGTTCGGCGTAGAGTTTTTCCAGCAACGCCACCGCTTGGGCGGGGGTGTCGCATAAGGTGGATTCGGTTGTCATGCAGTCTCCGTTACAGTTTCAGCCCTGTACCGGAAAATCGTGACAAAGGGAAAAACTAACTACGCGACAGGCGGAGAAAGCGAGCCGCTGCCTCGAACTCGGCCTGCTTGATCCCGCGCGCGGCAAGCGCCTGGTCGTCGCGGCCCCATTGCTGCTCCTGCCAGAGCTCCTCGAGATTGACCAGCGGCCAGAGCGTCGCGCTGTCATATTCCTGCTCGACCAGCGCCAGCGTCGCGATCAGCGATCCCGACAGACCGACAAGCGACAGCATGGCCGCAACGGCGAAATCATCCTGTGCCTCGACCGCTGCGGCCAGCCGCTCGATCGTCTCCGCCGGCTGCGCCTCATAGCGAATGCCGTAGATCAGATTGAAACCGACATCGTAACGTCGCCGCGCCCAGTCGAGCAGCGGGTCCCAGTGCGCGGCCTGATGGTCGATCAGGGCCTGCTGGCCATCGTCCGCACGATAGTAGAGCATGTCGCTGTCGGCAAAGGCGGCAATCCGGGAAACGATGCGCTCCCGCTCCCGTGCGACCTGATCGAGCGCACCCTGCGCCAGACCCGTGAGCGGCATGGATGCGGGCACGATATCTTCGCCCTGCACCGCCCATTCTTCGGCAACCGCTTCGGCAAGGGCCGGAGTCGGCAGGGCCAGCGCATTGCGCTGCGGCGTCTTTACCGGGCGACCGTCCAGCGCAATCGCATGATTTTCGCCTTCCGATACCAGCGATACGTCCTTGTAGAACCGTTTCACGAGACGTCCTTGTTCCCGGCTTCCCTGGCAATGGCTTCTTCCGCCACGCGCGCGCGGATATATTTGCGGATGATCCAGACCGGGGCGACCCACATCTGCACCAGTCCTAGCGCAATCAGCACATAGCCGGCAGGCGCCGGAACCGGTGCCAGGCGGTCCAGCGCAATCGCCAGTCCCAGCATCACCAGCACGACGCCGAGCAGACGGATCATGCTGACCGTGAAATGCACCGCCTTTGCCTGCTTTTCCTTGGCAGGATCGGGCACATATTCGGCCTGCTCTTCGATTGGTTCGCTCATCGGTTCAATATTCCAGTCAGGTCGGTCATGGTGGCCGCGACAATTTCCGCTCCGGCGTCAATCAGTTCATGCTCGTCGTGATAGCCCCAGTTCACGCCGACGGCGCGCACTTTGGCGTTGACCGCCATCAGCATGTCAAAGCTCGTGTCACCGATCATCGCGGTGGTTTCCGGCGCCGCGCCGGCTTCGGCCATTGCCAGCTCCACCATCGCCGGATGCGGCTTGGACGGGTGCCGGTCCGCGGTCTGCAGCGTAACAAAGCGATCCAAAAGGCCGTGGGTTTCCAACACATGGTTGAGGCCGCGATCCGACTTGCCGGTGGCCACCCCCAATACCCAGCCGGATGCTTCCAGTCCTTCCAGAAGCTGAAGCAATCCGTCGTACAGCGGCTCGTGCACGCCGCCAGCCTGGCGCAGTTCAAAAAAGCCTTCCTTGTAGGACTGAGTGACCGCCGCGACGATCGCTTCATCACCGTCCGGCAGCAACTGGGTCACGGCCTCGATCAGGCTGAGACCGACAATCCGCCGCACCAGATGATGGTCGGGCGGAACCAGACCGTGCTTTTCAAACGCCTGGTCCATCGAGGCGCAGATATTGGCCTGGCTGTCGACCATGGTGCCGTCGCAATCGAACAGGGCAAGCTTGTTGGTCATTTCTCTGCGAACTCCTCCATCAAGCGGACCATCGAAAGGCGGGATCGGGCTGCATATTATTTTGGCTTCTTGCGCAGCGCCTGCTTGACTTTCGCCTTGTGCGGCATGTTTTTCTTGTGCGTGGCCTTGCCGGCATTGGGACGCTCGCGCTTGGTCGGCTTGCCCGCCTTGGTCGGCTTGCCGTCGGTCTCGCCGCGGCCACGGCGTTCGCCGCGCTTGTCCTTGCGGATCATCTTGGCATGGGCCTTGGCCTGCTGCTTGCGCACCATCTTGCCGGCCGGCTTCTTCTCGTCCAGCGGCAGATCGCCAAGGAGCATATCCAGGCCAAGATTGTCGATGGATTCGGCAAAATGGGTCGGCAGATCCGCCGTGACATCCAGAGTGTGGCCGTCGGGATGCTCGATCCGCAGCCGCCTGGCGTGCAGGTGCATCTTGCGGCTGATCGTGCCGGTCAGGAACGCGCCCTTGCCGCCATATTTGCCGTCGCCGACAATCGGATGGCCGATCGCCGCCATGTGCACCCGCAGCTGGTGGGTGCGCCCGGTATGCGGTTGCAGTTCGACCCAGCAGGCGCGGTTGCCGGCCCGTTCGATGATCCGGTAGCGCGACTTGGCCGACTGGCCATTCTCTTCGTCGACATGCATCTTCTCGCCACCGGAGCCCGGCTGCTTGGACAGGGGCAGATCGATCACGCCGTCGGCGATTTCCGGCACACCCATGACCAGCGCCCAGTAGACCTTGCGGACATCGCGACCGGAAAAGCGCTTGGAGAAAAAGGAGGCCGCGCCCGGCGAACGGGCCAGAAGGATCACGCCGCTGGTGTCCTTGTCGAGCCGGTGAACCAGCTTGGGCCGCGACTTGGCGTCAAAGGTCAATGCGTCGAGCAGCCCGTCGAGATGGGTCGTCGTCTTGCTGCCGCCCTGCGTCGCCAGACCGGGAGGCTTGTTGACCACGATCGCCGACTTGTCCTTGTGAATCACCAGTTCGCGGGCAAAGTCGATCTGGTCCTGCGACAGATCGCTCTTCGCTTTCGCAACCCGTCCCGGCCGCTCGATTTCCTGCGGCGGTACGCGCAATATCTGTCCCGCCTGGAGGCGATCGCCGGGGGCGACGCGCTTGCCGTCGACCCGCAACTGGCCGGTCCGCGCCCAGCGCGAGACGATGTTGAACGGCACGTCGTCCATATGCCGCTTGAACCAGCGATCGACGCGGATATCGTCGTCGTCGGCAGAAATCGTGAATTGCCGGACATCAAGCGTCTTCAGCGCCTGCATCTGTTCCTTGGTCGAGCCCTGCGGCGTTTCTTCCTCGGAGCCGCTTTCTGCGGTGGGGTCAAAGCCGCTCATGCCAGCGCCCTCACCGTCATCAGGCCGGCAAACAGAGCCAGCACCGCACCGACGACAGAGAGCAGTGCGTAACCGATTGCGGTGCCCCATTCGCTTCGCTCGATCATATTGAGTACTTCCAGACTAAAGGACGAAAATGTTGTAAAACCGCCAAGCAGGCCCACGCCCAGCAGCAGCCGCCACGGCTCGTCGACAAAATTGCTGCGGGCCAGCGCGCCGGCCAGCACACCCATCAAAAAACCGCCGCTGACATTGGCCACCAAAGTCCCATAGGGAAAGCCGATGCCACCGAGGTGGAATATCCAACGCCCCAGATGATAGCGTGCGGCAGCGCCAAGGGCACCGCCGGTCATAACAAGAAGGGTCGCGTTCATGCGCGTCCCTTAGTCGGCTTGAGCGTTTTTTCCAAGCAGATCATTGGCGAGCCACAAGCGGATGGCGGTCGCGAGGCCGGGAGGCTCGGCTGCCGCGATCCGCTCGACGTCGATCCGGGCGACCAGAGCGTTGACCGGCAGACCGCGACGGTCCGCTGCCGCCTTCAGCATATTCCAGAACAGGGGTTCGAGCGAAATCGACGTTTGATGCCCGGCAATCGTGATGCTGCGCTTGACCGGCGGATGGAAGATTTCGGGTCCGCCTAGATCCACCCGGACAATTCCCGCCGCAGCAGTTTTTCCAGCATGTCGATGCTGGGATCACTGTCGTTCAGGCACGGCAGATAGGCGAATTTTTCGCCGCCGCCGGCTTCAAACTGTTCCTTGCCCCGGATCGCCAGCTCCTCGCAGGTTTCCAGGCAGTCGCTGGAGAAGCCCGGCGCGAAGATCGCAATCTTCTTCTTCCCCTGTCCCGGCAGTGCCTCCAGTATTTCGTCGGTTGGCGGGCCGAGCCATTTCGCCCGGCCAAAGCGCGACTGGAAGGCCACAACCAGTTCCCTGCCCATCCGCTCGGACAGCAGGCGCGCGGTCTTCTGGCAATGGCAATGATAGGGATCGCCCATTTCCAGCGTGCGCTGCGGCATGCCGTGGAAGCTCGCGACAATCGCGTCCGGTTCGAAATCGAGCGCGGCAAGACCCTGCTCGAGGCTGGTCGCCAGCGCCTCGATATAGGCCGGGTCGTCATGATAGGCCGGGAGCAGGCGGATCGCCGGCTGCCAGCGCATCGCGGCGATCGCCTCAAATACCGCGTCATGGACGCTCGCCGTGGTGGCGCCGCTATATTGCGGGTAGAGCGGCGCGATCAATATGCGATCGCATCCGGCCGCCTTCATGCCGTTCAGGCGGTCGCTGATGCTCGGATTGCCGTAGCGCATCGCCCAGTCGACCATCACGCCGTCCCACCTGTCGGCGAGCTGTTCGGCCTGCTTGCGGGTATAGAAGGCGAGCGGCGAACCGTCCTCGGTCCACACCAGGCTGTAGGCTTCCGCCGACTTTGCCGGCCGGGTGTTCAGGATCACCCCGCGCAGGATCGGCTGCCAGATGATCGAGGGAATCTCGACCACCCGCTTGTCGGACAAGAATTGCTTGAGATAGCGTTTGACGGATTGCTTGTCCGGGGCATCGGGCGTGCCCAGGTTGACCAGCAATACGCCGATTTTCTTGGCCACGACGGGCGGATGATCTTTTGGCAATGGCCCCGTTTCACGCATGGCTTATGATATTTCCCCAAAAAGCGGCAATTGCCGGAGCCTTACGCCGGTCGCCGAGAATAATGCATTGGCAACAGCCGGTGCAACCGCCGGTACCCCGAGCTCCTCATAGCCAACCGGATCTTCCTCGCTTCGGACAAATTCGATCTGGATCGGCGGAATTTCGGCCAGCCGCGGCAAGGACAGATCGCGTAGCCGCTTTGCGGTTGGCAGTCCATTCTCGAATCGGGTCGCGCTGCCCAGCGCCATCGCCAGGCCGAAGACAATACCGCCCTCGATCTGCTGCCGGGCGATATCCGGATGGATGATCCGGCCGATGTCGACCGTCGCCGAGATGCGGCGGACCTCCAGACCGGTGCCGCCGCGGCTCGCGCTCGCGATCACGGCGATATGGCCACCGCGCATGCTGTGGCAGGCCAGGCCCTGGCCGCTGCTGTCCAGCCCGCCATCCCAGTCCGCCATGGCCGCGACGCCGGTCAGGCAGCGGGCAAGGCGGGGCTGGTCGTTCAGCATCTGCATGCGAAAGGACAGCGGCTCTATTCCGGCCTTTGCCGCCAGTTCGTCGATGAAGGATTCGAGATAGAAGACATTGCTGCTGTGCGCGTTGCTGCGCCAGTTGCCGGTCGGGATACCGACGAAGGCGCTGTGGTGATCGACCGTGAGATTGGGAATATCATAGGGCACGTCCAGCCCGGCAATGGCCTTGATATCCGCCTCGCCGAGCGAAGACCGCATCGCTTCGACATTGCCCATGCCTTCAAACACCCGCCTGACCTGTTCGCGGGAGGACGGCGGCGCGGCGATCTTGATCTGCAACGCCTCGACGCGACCGGCCTTCGCCATCGCGGCATCCAGCCGCGCCTGGCTTGGTGCCCGGTAATGATCGTGCATGAGATCCTCGGCGCGCGACCAGACCAGCTGCACCGGCCGCTCGATCTGCTTGGCTATCTGCGCGACCTGGCCGGCAATGTCATTGTCGAGATTGCGGTCGAACGAACCTCCGCTCAGCATCGGATAGAGCGTGACCCGGTCCTGGGCGATGTTCAGCGCGCGGGCGGCCGCCTGCACGGCCGCGACCGGCGCTTGCGTCGCCATCCACAGTTCCAGGCCGCCATCCTTGTATTCCGCCGTGGCCGTCCGCGTCTCGATCGGCGCATGGATGGCGGCATCGGCGTGGTAACGGGCGCGGATGCTGTTGTCCTTTTGAAACACCCCTTTGGTATCACCGCGCGAGATGAAGCGTATCCCGTCCCCTTCATCCAGTGCCTCTTGCAGGGCCGTGTCGATCTTGTCGCTGTCGGGCAGGAAACCTCTGGTCTCAAACACCGGACTCATCTTGTCCAATGCCCGGTTGGCGGCCCACCAGTTGGTTGCCACCGCTGCGATCCATGTCTCGCCCTTGACCACATCGATGAAGCCGGTGATCTCGGCGGCGCCCTGGCGGTTGAAGGATTTCAGCCTGGTATCGCCGATCGGACCCTGGCGGATCGCCGCGAAGACCATGTCCGGCAGCCGGACATCACCGGCGAAATTGGCAGAGCCATCGAGTTTGCTGGGCAGGTCCAGGCGCGGCACGTCCTGTCCGATCAGTTGACCGGTCCCGGCGGGCCGGAGCGGCACGGGGTCGGGCAAGTCCTGGGTGGCGGCATCGCGAACGAGCTCGCCAAACCGCAATTCGCGTTCGCCATGGGAAATGATGCCATTTTCGACGGTGCAGCTTTCCCAGGGCACATCCCACCGGGCGGCGGCCGCCTTGGTCAGCAGGATCCGCGCGGCGGCGCCGGCTTCGCGGAAGCTTTCGGCGAAGGCCGGGATCGATGTCGAATCGGCCGTCACGATAAATTGCTCGCGGACCGCGATATTCTGTGCGACCCACCGGACGGCCTCGTTTTCCGCCAGTTTTTCCGTACCTGCGGGCATCAGGGATTCTGCCCATTGCTCGGCCAGAAGGCCGTTGCTGTACAGCGGATTGATCGGCGCGGGCTCGACCGCGACCGTCCGCCAGTCCGCCCCCAGCTCGTCCGCCAGGATTTGCGGCAGCACCGTATAGACACCCTGCCCCATTTCGCTTTGCGGCACGATCACCGTGACCTGTCCCGCTTTCGATATTTTCAGAAAGGCACCGAAGATCTGTTCGTTCTCGGTCGCCGCGACATTCGGTTCATAGCGGCGCGGCCACAGCGCCCAGGCAACCACCAGTCCCGTCACTGCGCCACTTCCGATCAGGAAGTTGCGGCGATTCAATCCGGGGGACGCGGATTCGTCTGGCGCAAGATCGGGTTCAGCCGCCATGGGGCCTCTTCGGCAGGCCCAGGCGGGGAATTTCGATTTTCGGACAACGGTCCATGACAACCTGGAGACCCGCGTCGACCGCACGCCGGGCCGCCGCCTCGTTGATCACGCCCAGCTGCATCCAGACCGATTTCGCGCCAACGGCAATCGCCTCGTCGACGGCATCGCCAGCGGCGGCGCTGTTGCGGAAAATATCGACCATATCGATCTCGCCCTCGATATCTTCCAGCGATGCCACCACCGGCACATCGTGCAGGGACTGACCGGCAAGGCCCGGATTGACCGGTATCACCTCGTAGCCCTGCCCGAGCAGGAAACGGAAGATTTCGTTACTTGCCCGCTCGGTCCTGGCCGATGCCCCGACCAGCGCGATGCGCCGTGTCGATGTCAGCAGTGCGGCTATGTCCTGATCGCTTTCCAGCAGCATGGGGGCCTTCCTTCCGGCTATTGATTATCCAGCCATGTCGCGAGCTTTTTGGCAATATCGCGGAAAGCCCGGCCATGTTCATCCTCGCCGCATGCCGGCGGCGTGCCGCCATCGCTGGACTTGCGGATCTCGATATCCAGCGGAATCCGTCCCAGAAACGGCATGCCCATCGTCCCGGCCGCCGCTTCCGCGCCCCCTGCACCAAAAGGATCGCTCACCTCTCCGCAGTGCGGGCACTGGTAACCGGCCATATTCTCGACCATGCCGATGATCGGAATCTTCGCCTGGTTGAACAGGTCGACCGCGCGGGTCGCGTCCATCAGGGCCAGATCCTGCGGGGTCGAAACGATCACCGCGCCGACAGGCTTGTGGTTCTGCATCATCGACAGCTGCACGTCGCCGGTGCCGGGGGGCATATCGACGATCAGCTCCTCGACATCGCCCCAATGGGCATCGATCAGCTGGTCAAGTGCCTTGCCCGCCATCGGCCCGCGCCAGGCAATCGCCTGCCCGGGTTTCGCCAGATGGCCCATCGACAGCAGCGGCACATCATATTCATTGGGCACCGGGATCAGCTGCTTGCCTTCCGCCTCGGGCCGCCGGCCTTCGCAATGGAGCAGCCGAGGCTGGGACGGGCCATATATGTCGGCGTCGACCATGCCGACCTTGCGGCCCATCTGCTGCATGGCGATCGCCAGATTGGCAGACAGGGTGGACTTGCCAACCCCGCCCTTGCCGCTGGCCACGGCGATCAGGCGGCGCTCCACCTTCTCGGCGGTCATCGCGATATCGACTTTCTCGACACCGTCCAGTTCCAGCAGCTTGCCTTTCACGGCTATCTCGATCTGGCCGCGATCCCGGACATCCAGGCCACTGACGTTGAGCACCAGAGTGACGCGGCCTTCGGAAAATTTCACGGCGCTGAAACGGCCTTTGGCAACGCTTTCCAGCGCCGCTTCGATGGAGGTAATATCGGTCATCGGTTCGACATAGTTACACTTTTCTCGGATTGACACTGTTTTTCTGGCGACACGCTACCTATAAAGAAACAATGGATAAAAATATTGACGGCGCAACGCGTCGCGGATCGATTTTGGGCGCAATCATGAATATGGCCGGCCCCTGGGGCAATAATGGCAACCACGGCGACGATGGTGGCAACGGCAATGGCGGCGGTCCCCGCAATCCGTGGGGCAATCCTCCCGGCGGGCCTTCCGGTGGCGGACGCAAGGGCGCCAGCTCGCTGGAAGAATTGTTCAAGAGAGGCACTGGCGGCGGTTTTAGAGGTGGCATTCCCAAGCGCCCGGGTGGACGATCCTGGTGGCCGCTCCTGGTGATTGCCTTTGTGATTCTCTGGGTATTGCTGACCAGCATCCACCGTGTGAGCCCGCAGGAACGCGGCGTGGTGACCTTTCTGGGATCCTATTCGCGGACCCTGCAACCAGGCCTTCACTTCTCGCTGCCGACACCGCTGGAACAGGTGACCAAGCTTGACGTCGAGGACATCCGGACGATCGATATTCCGGAAGGCGAATCCGAAAAGCTGATCCTGACCGGTGACCAGAATATCGTCGATCTGGCCTATTCCGTGCGCTGGAACATAAAGGCGCCGGAGCTGTTCCTGTTCCAGATCGCCGAACCGGAAGAGACGATCAAGGAGGTTGCGGAAGCCGCGATGCGCGCCGCCGTAGCCAATTTCACCCTCGACGACACGATCGGTTCGGAGCGGACCGAAATCGAACAGCAGGTGGAACAGAACATGCAGCAGTTGCTCGACGGCTACGGCGCTGGCGTTGTCATTCGCGGCATCGCGATCAAGAAGGCCGACCCCCCGGCTGCGGTCAACGATGCGTTCAAGGAAGTGTCCGCCGCACAGCAGACCGCGCAAACCTATCTCAACGAAGCCCGTGCCTATGCACAGCAGCTCACCGCCCAGGCGCAGGGCGAGTCCGCGGCCTTTGACAAGGTCTATGAAGAATATCGCCTTGCCCCGAGGGTTACCCGGCAGCGCATGTATTATGAAACGATGGAGCGCGTATTGTCCAAGGTCGACAAGACGGTAATCGAGGCGCGCGGCGTCACCCCTTATCTGGCCCTGCCCGAACTGAAGAAACGCGCGCAGCAACCCGCGATTACAACCGTGGAGGGCAAATAATGAAACGGATATTCCAGAATCCCGTTGCGCTTGGCGTGATCGTCATTGCCGCGCTGTTCATCCTGCTCAACACCATCGTCATCGTTCCGGAAACGCGCCAGGGCGTCGTGGTCCAGCTCGGCGAACCGAAGCGAATCGTCAACCGCTACCAGGCCGGCGAAGCATTCGGTGAAACCGGTGCGGGCCTGATCGCCAAAATCCCGTTTTTCGAGCAGATCGTCTGGATCGACAAGCGCATCCGCGACGTCGAGATGGAGCAGCAGCAGGTTCTCTCAACCGACCAGCTTCGCCTTCAGGTTGACGCCTTTGCCCGGTTCCGGATCACCGATCCGCTCCGGATGTATATTGCGGCCGGCAGCGAAGAACGCGTGTCGGAAGAACTGCGCCCGATCCTGGGTTCGGCTCTGAGAAACGAACTCGGCAAGCGGCCGTTTGCCGCCTTGCTCAGCCCGGAACGTGGGCAGGTCATGGACAATATCCAGGCTGGCCTGAACCGGGTGGCCCGTCAATACGGGGCAGAGATTGTCGACGTGCGGATCAAGCGAGCCGACTTGCCCGATGGCACGCCGCTCGACAGCGCCTACCAGAGAATGCGGACCGCTCGTGACCAGGAAGCGCGGACGATTCGCGCGCAAGGGGCCAAGCAGGCGCAGATCATTCGCGCCGAGGCCGATGCCAGCGCCGCGCGCACCTATGCCGAGAGCTTTGGCAAGGATCCGGAATTCTACGATTTTTACCGCGCGATGAAGAGCTACGAAACGACCTTCCAGGGCGGCGGTCCGGATGATCCGCAGAGCTCGTTCGTCCTGTCCCCCGACAACGAATATCTGCGCCAGTTCCGCGGCAAACAATAGGACTTGATATCCCACCGGCGCGCTGGCTGACGCCGCGCACCGGTGGGAAGTCTATCTGGCTGCAACAGATAGCGAGCGGCATTCTTGCGCCGGCAAGCGCGCACTGCCGGCAATCGACTACAAATGTCATCTTTTCTGCGAAGCGCCGATTTTTTTCGGTCAATCCCAGATTTGCGGCTTGCGAAACGCCTGGGTTGTACCCAAATAGACCGCAACGGGAATATCCCGCAGTTCGGCGATTATGATCGGTGAACAAATATGTTTACATTCAATATCCGTTCATGAAATTCTCGCCAGTATCTCGGAGAATTTGAACTGAACTGGTGGCACAACCGATATTTGATCCGCCAGGAATTTGAGAGGAAAATGACAGTGCGTTACGCTTACGGAATTTCAGCAGCGTTGCTCTTGGCCGGCAGTGCCGCAACCCTGGCCGGCATTGGTCCGGCAGGCGCACAGACCGCCGCCAATGACAGTGCGGTGATACGCAATCTCGCGCCGCGCGCAGGCGCCCCGATGAGCTTTGCGGACCTGACCGAGCAATTGCAGCCCGCCGTGGTCAATATCTCCACCACCCAGCGCGTCCGCGTGAACACCGCCAACCCCTTTGCCGGCACCCCGTTCGACGGCCTATTCGGCAATCGCCAGGGCGGCGGCGGCGGTGAACAGACCCGCGAAGCACAGTCGCTGGGATCAGGATTCATCATTTCAGCGGACGGCTATGTAGTCACCAACAACCATGTTGTCGCGCCCGGCAACCGCAACGCAACGATCGAATCGATCACCGTGATCATGCCGGATCGTACCGAATATGAGGCTGAACTGGTCGGTCGTGACGCGGCATCGGACATCGCTGTCCTGAAGATCAAGGCCAACAAGCCGCTGCCGTTCGTGAAATTCGGGGACAGCACCTCTGCCCGCGTCGGCGACTGGATCATTGCCATCGGCAATCCCTTCGGTCTTGGTGGAACGGTCACTACCGGAATTGTTTCGGCCATTCACCGGAGAACCGGACAGGGCGCCTATGACAGCTTCCTGCAGACCGATGCCTCGATCAACCGCGGCAACAGTGGCGGACCGATGTTCGACCTCAACGGCAACGTCATCGGCATCAACAATGCGATTATCTCGCCAACCGGCGGCAATGTCGGGATCGGCTTTGCCATCCCGGCTGAAGTCGCTGCCCCGATCGTCGAAACGCTGAAAAAGGGACAGATGATCGAGCGTGGCTATCTTGGCGTCCAGATCAGCGCGCTTTCCGAAGATCTGGCTGACTCCCTCGGACTGGAAAAAAATGAAGGCGAATTCGTGCAACGGGTCGAGCCCGGTGAAGCCGCACAGAAGGCCGGAATCCAGCCAGGCGATGTGATCGTCAAGGTACAGGGCAAGAAGGTCACCCCGGACCAGACCCTGTCCTATCTGGTTGCCAATCTGCCGATCGGCACGGAAGTTCCGATCGAGCTGATCCGCAACGGCAAGACCATCAAGGTGAACGCCAAGCTCGGCAAGCGTCCGTCGGAAGAGGAACTGGCCAGCAGCAGCTTCGATCCGGAAGCAGAAGACAATGCCATGGGCCAGAATGAAAATGATGGCACCAGCGCGCAGGCTACCGCCGATGCCCTGGGCCTCTCCGTGGTCGACCTGACCCCGGCTATCGCCCGGCAGATCGGGGTGCCGTCCACGCAAAAAGGCGTGGTCGTATCCACGGTCGACCCCAACAGCGATGCCGCCCAGAAGGGAATTCGCCGCGGATTTCTGATCACCAGTGTCAATCGGCAGCCGATCGCAACCGCCGCCGATTTGGACAGTGCGATCAGCCGCGCGAAAAGCTCTGACCGGGGAGCGGTGCTGCTGCAGGTTCGTCGCGGCGCGCGCGACCCGGAATTTGTCGCGGTTCGCCTGCAGGACAGCTAGTGGCTGCTAAACAGATGTAGCGGAAAAAGGCCGGCGCTTGACGCTGGCCTTTTTTTTGCGTCAAGCAGGACACTGGCTTGATAATGACGAGGGGATTCGCCGGTGGTCGATGCAACAGACATTTTCCTGGGACTGGGTGGCGGCGAACGGCAGAGCCTCAATCTGTCCCGTGCGAACCGGCACGGCCTGATCGCCGGAGCGACCGGCACCGGCAAGACGGTCACCCTTCAGGGTCTCGCCGAAAGCTTCTCCGCCAATGGCGTGCCGGTCTTCGTTGCCGACGTGAAGGGTGACCTGGCCGGGGTTTCGATGGCCGGGTCTCCGCAATTCAAACATGCCGACAAGCTGGAGGAACGTGCCAGGGAGCTGGGGATGAGCGACTATGCCTATTCCGACAATCCGGCGATATTCTGGGACCTCTACGGCCAGCAGGGCCATCCGATCCGCACGACGATCTCCGAGATGGGCCCGCTGCTGCTGGCGCGCCTGATGGATCTCAACGAGACCCAGGAAGGCGTGCTCAACATCGTGTTTCGGTTTGCCGACGAAGAGGGACTGCTGCTGCTGAACCTCGATGATCTGCAGTCAATGCTCGCTTATACCGCTGAAAACGCAAAGCAATTGTCTGCCAAATATGGCAATGTCACCAAGGCCAGCGTCGGCACGATCCAGCGCCAGCTGCTGCAGCTCGACAGCCAGGGCGCCGGCCAGTTTTTTGGCGAACCGGCACTGGAAATCGACGATTTCATCAAATGCGACGAGCAGGGTCGCGGCTATATCAACATACTTGCTGCGGACCAGCTGATGCGCAGTCCCAAGCTTTACGCAACATTCCTGCTCTGGCTGCTCGCCGAGCTGTTCGAAACGCTGCCGGAAGTGGGCGATCCGGAAAAACCAAAACTGGTCTTCTTCTTCGACGAGGCCCATTTGCTGTTCGACGATGCGCCGAAGGCACTGGAAGACAAGATTGAGCAGGTTGTCCGCCTGATCCGGTCCAAGGGCGTCGGCGTCTTCTTCGTCACCCAGAACCCGATCGACATCCCCCAGGAAGTCGCGGGCCAGCTCGGCAACCGGGTGCAGCATGCGCTGCGCGCCTTCACCCCGCGCGACAAGAAAGCGATCAAGGCGGCCGCCGACACGTTCCGCATCAACCCCGATCTCGATGTCGAGCAGGCCATCACCGAATTGCGGGTTGGCGAGGCGCTGGTCTCCACGCTGCTCGAGGACGGCGCGCCGTCGATCGTCCAGCGCACCCTGATCAAGCCGCCCCGCTCCCGCCTGGGTCCGGTTTCGGCGAAAGAGCGCGCGATCATCAACTCGATTTCGCCCTATGAAGGCAAATATGACGAGGAAATCGACCGCGCCAGCGCCGAGGAAATATTGGCGCAAAAGGTGATCGATGCCACGGCAACCGCGCAGGAAGTCGAGGAAATGGGCAAGGAAGAAGTCGGCAAACGACCCCGCAAGAGCAAGAGTATCTGGGAAAAGGCCTTCAGCCGCGGTGCGAAGGTCGCAGCGGGTTCCGCTGCCGGCATGGCCGCGACGACGATGCTGGGCAAGAAATCGCGGGCCAATCCGATGCAGTCAGGCGTGACGTCCGCCGTAGGATCGGTGGTGACCGATCTCGCCGGGCCGATTGCCGGTCGATTTGTCCGCAACCTTATCGGCGGCCTGATGCGATAAGAGCAACCAGGGCTCGGTGCCGATCGTCGATAGTCCTTTCCTACATCCGCCCGCATGTCCTATTATTTCCACTGGTCCTGCGACAGATTCGGGACAGGCTCTTTGACAATCTGGATAAAATTAACGTGCCGCGCCCCGGTCGCATCATCCCGGAACCAGTCCTCCCGAAAGGTCACACTCGACGCCCGAATGGCATCCAACAATGACCCGAAATCTGCGGGTTCTGGCCAAAATTCACAGAAAATAAAAACGCGCATCTTTGTCAAGTGACGGGAGCACCGGATAAATGGAGCGAAAGCCACATCCCGGCCACGCCGGCAATCCGGACCGCGCGCGCAGAACCGCTCCTTGGTCCGAACTTTGAAAATTTGTGACCCGCTTCAGAGCGGGATTGGCGAAACGGAGCCTAGCCGAAAAAGCGGGCGACGATATCTTTCGCCAGGCGAGTCGGGCGCAGCGTGTCGGCATCGATGCAGCACCAGCTGGACTGCACCTCGGCGAGCACTTCTTCGCCACGCTTGATGATCGTGCTGTAGAAAGCCCGGGCGCCATGGACCTTTTCCAGGAGCACTTCGGCAATCACGTCATCGTCGAGAAAAGCGGGCTTGCGGTAGGTTATCTCGTGCTTGATCGCGACCCAGAGATGGGCGGCGACCGCTTCGGATGGCGCAAATCTCTGCCAGTGCGCGACCACCGCATCCTGGACCCATGTGAGATAGTTGGCGTTGTTCACATGCCCCATGAAATCGATATCGGATGCCGCGATGGCAATGCTGTGCTGATGTTGTTGACCCATCCGATCATACTAGGCTTTGTTTGTGACGTTGCAAAGTCAAAAGCCGTTTTAGTCCGAAAGCGCTCGTCAACCGCGGCCGCGGTAAGGCGCAACCCCTTGTTCCGGCACCCATAAACCCGCAGGCGGCTCGCCGGATTGCCAGAAAATATCGATCGGGATGCCGCCGCGCGGGTACCAGTAGCCACCGACGCGCAGCCATTTGGGCTGCATTTCGTCGAACAGCCGCCGTCCGATTCCCACCGTGCAGTCCTCGTGAAAGGCGGCGTGGTTGCGAAACGAGCCAAGGAACAGCTTGAGCGACTTGGATTCGACGATCGTCTGCTCGGGCGCATAGTCGATGACCAGATGGGCAAAATCCGGCTGACCGGTGACCGGGCACAGAGAGGTGAATTCCGGCACGGCGAAGCGCGCGAGATAAAGCTCGCCGGCACGGGGATTGGGCACATAGTCGAGCACGGCCTCCTCCGGGCTTGTCGGAAGCGCGCTGTCCTGCCCGAGAAAGCGGGGGGACAAATTTTTGGAATCATCGTTGCTCATGACTGGCATCTAATGCACCAGGCGGCTCATGTCATCACCTGCCGCGACGCATGGCATATCGGGCACTACCCGAAAGTACGTCTCCCAAAGCCGGCCCTGCCGTGCGATGGCTTCGCCATGGCCAAAAAGACCCTGATACCCGTGCTCGGCGACCAGCTTTCGCTGAATATTTCATCGCTGGACAAACAAAAACCGGGAGATTGCATCATCCTGATGGCGGAACTGGATGAAGAAACCGGCTATGTCCGCCACCATAAGGCCAAGATCGCCTATATCCTGTCCGCCATGCGCCACCACGCCAAGGCCCTGCAAGAGCGGGGCTGGTCGGTCGACTATGTCAAACTGGATGATCCCGACAATAGCGGCAGCTTTACCGGAGAGATTGCCCGGGCCGTCGAACGGCACGACATCGGGGCGCTCCGGGTCACCGAACCGGGCGAGTGGCGGGTGATGGCGATGATCGAAAACTGGGAAGAGAGATTCGGAATAGCCGTCACCATCTGTCCCGACGACCGCTTCATCGCCACGCATCAGGACTTTGAAGACTGGGCCGAGGAAAAAAAGCAGCTGCGGATGGAATTTTTCTACCGCGAGATGCGGCGCAAGACCGGCCTGCTGCTTGACGGGGACGGGAAACCGGAAGGCGGCAAATGGAATTTTGACAGCAGCAACCGAAAGCCCGCCAAGAAGAATGTAGCCATCCCGCAGCCGATCCGCTTTCGCCCCGACGATATTACCAGCGAGGTTCTGGATCTGGTCGCCCGCCGCTTTGCCGACCACCCCGGCTCCCTTGACCATTTCCATTTTGCCGTCACGCACGAGGAAGCGATGCGGCAAAAGAGGCATTTTCTCGACCACGCCTTGCCCGAATTTGGCGACTTTCAGGACGCGATGCTCACCGGCGAGCCGTTCCTGTGGCACTCGATACTGTCGCCCTATATCAATTCCGGCCTGCTCGACCCGCTCGATCTCTGCCGGGAAGTCGAAGAAAAATATCGCGAGGGCAAGGTGCCGATCAATGCAGCAGAAGGCTTCATCCGGCAGATAATCGGCTGGCGCGAATATATGCGCGGCATCTACTGGCGCGAAGGTCCGGACTATGTCGAACGCAATTTCCTGAGTGCCGACCGGCCGCTGCCGGACTTCTATTATACGGGCGAGACCGACATGAAATGCCTGTCACAAGCGATCGGGCAAACGCTCGATTTTGCCTATGCCCATCACATACAGCGACTGATGATCACCGGCAATTTTGCCCTGATCGCGGGGATTGATCCGCAGGCCGTGCACCGCTGGTATCTTGAGGTCTATGCCGACGCCTATGAATGGGTCGAGCTGCCCAACACGCTGGGCATGAGCCAGTTCGCGGACGGCGGCATCATAGCCTCCAAACCTTATGCCTCGTCGGGCAATTATATCAACAAGATGTCCGACTACTGCCAGCACTGCCGCTATGATGTGAAACAGCGCACGGGCAAGGACGCCTGCCCGTTCAATGCGCTCTACTGGGATTTTCTCGACCGCAATCAGGATCGGCTGGGTGGCAACAACCGCCTCGCCGTGCCTTATCGGACCTGGCAGAAAATGGACGAGGACACGCGCGATCAAATCCGGACCCAGGCGAAATCCTTCCTCGACCTTCTGTAAGGCTATTCAATTACACGATAGCCACATAAGCGGTGGATTCGCGCGGCAATGCGTTATAGCCTCGACGGCTGGAAATCGAATCGCTAGACGGCGAAACGAACAGTGCAAATTATTGCGGGCATGAGGAGCTAAATATGGAATTGCTGGTAACGACCGACTGGCTGGCCAACGAACTGGGTGCGTCGGACCTGCGTATCGTCGACGCGACTAAATTCATGCCCGACGCCGGGCGCAATCCCGCCGCCGAATATGAAGCCGGCCATATTCCAGGCGCCGTGTTCATGGATCTCGGTGAATTGACCGATGCCAGCAATCCGATCGACAATATGCTGCCGCCAGCCGAAAAATTTGCCAGCCGGATGCAATCGCTCGGGCTGGGTGATGGCAGCCGCGTGGTTCTCTATGATGACAGCCCTCTGAAAAGCTCCGCCCGTGCCTGGTGGATGCTGACCATTTTCGGCGCTCATGAAGTTGCCATTCTCGACGGTGGCATCGCCAAGTGGAAGGCCGAGGGACGACCACTGGAAACCGGCAAGGAAGCCTTGCGCCACCGGCATTTCACGGTCTGGAAAGACGACAAGGATGTCCGCACCAAGGCCGATATGCTCGCCAATCTGCACAGCAAGGCTGAGCAGGTCGTTGATGCGCGGCCAGCTGACCGGTTCAGTGGCGAAACGCCCGACCCGCGCGGCAATGCTGCGTCCGGCCATATCCCCGGATCGGTGAACATTCCGCACAGCAGCTTTTTCAACGCTGACGGAACCTGGAAGAGCAGTGACGAGATCAAGGCAATCTTCAGTGATGCCGGTGTCGACCTATCCAAACCGCTGGTCACCACGTGCGGGTCGGGGATGACCGCAGCGGTTGTATCCTTTGCCGCAGCCCTCGCCGGGGCCGAAAAGACCGCTCTGTACGATGGCAGCTGGGCCGAGTGGGGCGCAGATGCCGACACGCCCAAAGAAACCGCCTGAAAATGCCGGCGCTGCTGGATCTATAGTTGGCCGATAACGACTCTGGTCCCAAAAAGCCCGCGACCCAGGCTGTAACCGGCGGTCGCCGGAAAACATGGACCGGAGCCGTGGTCAATCCGCCGGTCTGGCGCGGCAGTACGCATCTCTATGACGATGTCGCTCATCTCCGGGACGGCCTGAAGTCGAATGATGACGGTCATTTTTTCTATGGTCGTCGCGGGTCGCCAACCCAATGGTCGCTGGCCGAGGCGCTGACCGAGATGGAGCCCGGCGCGGCGGGGACCATGCTCTATCCTTCGGGTGTTGCCGCCATATCCTGCGCGATGCTCTCCGTTTTGCAGCCGGGCGACGAAGTCTTGCTCACCGACAGCAGCTACGACCCCAGCCGCAGCTTCGCCGATGCCTTTCTCAAACGCATGGGGATCACGGCGCGCTATTATGATCCGCTGATCGGACCCGGGATCGCCAGCCTGTTCGGTCCCAAGACCAAGGCGGTGCTGATGGAAAGTCCCGGCAGCCTCACCTTCGAGGTTCAGGACGTACCCGCCATTTGCAAGGCGGCGCGGGCAGCCAATATTGTCACCCTGCTCGACAACACATGGGCGACATCGCGCTTTTTCCCGGCGCTGGAACAGGGCGTCGACATCAGCATTATCGCGGCCACCAAATATATCGTCGGCCATAGCGACGTGATGCTGGGTGCGGTCACCACGCATGACAGATATTGGACGCGGCTCCGGCGTACCGCCCAGCAGCTGGGCCAAGTCGTTTCGCCGGACGACGCCTATCTTGCCGCGCGTGGTCTCAGGACCCTGGAAGTCCGCCTGCGCCAGCACGAAGCCAGCGCATTGACAATTGCCCGCTGGCTGAAAGACCGACCGGAAGTGGGTCTCGTCCTTCACCCTGCCCTACCCGATTGCCCGGGTCACGAGTTGTGGAAGCGCGATTTCAGGGGATCCTCTGGACTGTTTTCCTTTCAGCTGGAGCATGGCGATGACCAGTCCAGGGCGGCCTTCATCGACGCGCTCCGGCTGTTCGGGATCGGCTATAGCTGGGGCGGTTTCGAGAGTCTTGCGCTCCCGGTCGATCCTCAGAAACATCGCACTGCGACCGAATGGACCGCCGGCGGCGCGCTGGTGCGGCTCCATGTCGGCCTTGAAGATCCGGAGGATTTGATTGCGGACCTTGCCAAAGCTTTTGAATCTTTCCACAGTGCTCAGCCATGATCGACAATGCGTTCAAATATCTGGAAACTCTGACTTCCGACACGCCGCGCAATGTCCAGTATATCGAGGGCGCCGTTGCCGCAGCACTGGTGATGCTGGCCCTGACCGCCGGCTGGTATCTCAGCAAATATATCGGCCCCAAGCTGCGCCACCTCTGGGAAGCCCGTGCCGGCTACGAGAGCGAACTGGCCGGGCGGCGCATCCGGGACATGACCCGGCGCGCCACCACATTCATTCTGTGCGGGATATTCCTGGCTTTCTACCCCTGGCACCTGATCGCTCAGGTTGTGTTTGCGCTCACCATTGCCGTTACCGTGGGGCTGTTTGCCAATGACCTGATCCGCGGTGTGCGAATGCCCGACTGGCTGGGGACGCTGATCGGTCTCGCCCTGTTCGTGAGTATCGGATCGGGTCTGGTCGGCGGTATCGAGCCGATCACGCAAGCGATGGACAAGGTCGGGTTCAGCCTCGGCACAAGACGAATTTCGCTGCTGTGGCTTGTTACCGTGGCGATGACCGCTGTCATCCTGCTTGCCGTGGCCCGGGTGCTGATGAAGTTTGTCACCTATGTGATCGGAAACAGCGAGCTGGACGGCGCGCAAAAGGTTCTGGGGCAAAAGCTGGCGACCGTGGCTATTCTGGCTGGAGCCTTCGTTCTCGGCCTCGATATACTGGGCATTGATCTGACCGCTCTCGCCGTCTTCTCCGGCGCCTTTGGCCTCGCCATCGGTTTCGGCATGCAGAAGACAATCGGCAATCTGATCGCCGGGATCATCCTGCTGATGGACCGTTCGATCAAGCCGGGCGATGTGATCGCGGTCGGCGACAGTTTCGGCTGGGTCAACAAGATCGGCGTCCGCGCCGTCTCGGTTCTGACCCGCGAGGGCAAGGAACATCTGATCCCGAACGAGGACCTGATGACGCGCGAAGTGGAGAACTGGTCCTATTCCAATCCCAACGTGCGGATCAGCATTCCCGTCGGCGTATCCTACAATACCGATATGGACCAGGCGATCGACCTGATGAAACAGGCCTGCGTCGACGTACCGCGGGTTCTCAGCCACCCCAAACCTGTCGTCTGGATGCTCGAATTCGGCGACAATAGCGTGAATTTCGAAATCCGCTGCTGGATCAAGGACCCGCAGTCCGGAGTCGGCAATTTCAAGGCAGCCATTCTGAAACGGGTATGGGACCTGTTCAAGGAACATGGCGTCGAGATCCCCTTCCCCCAGCGCGATGTTCATATCAAGTCCCTGCCCCAGGGCGGAACCGTGACACTCGAAGCCGGTTCCAAACCCTCTGCCGATGGCACAGAATCGATCACGACCAAATAAGCCGGACCTTGGTCGCGAATCGCAATGATCGAGGAATGGCGTCCGAATTGATGCAATATTAATCACGGCGGATCGAATTCGCCTAAATTTTAAGCGACCGGATTGTGCTTTGTTGCGCATGTGCAACATTTAACAATTATGTCACCTTTGCTGTCGTGTTCTTTCTTGTGCGGCGCAATAAAATAGAGCAGCTTTTCCTTGCATGTTTAGAGACTGTTCGCGTTCGGGGCATCTGGCGCAATAAAAAGACAGCCAAGACAAAATCAGGAGGGGCGATACGCATTAACGAGAAAGGGATTTCCATGCGCACGTCCAGTAAAAATATTCTTGGCGGAAAAGCCAAATCAACCATCGTCGGCCTTTCGGCCATCTTGCTGGCCTCCACGGCCGCACCAGCATTCGCGCAAGAAGAATCTTCGAGCCCGATCACGATTTCAGGAAACGCTGCGGTGACTTCGGATTACCGGTTTCGCGGTCTTTCCTTTTCCGATGGCGATATTGCGATCCAGGGCGGCATTGATGTCGCGCACGAAAGCGGCTTCTATATCGGCACCTGGGGGTCATCGATTGAAGACAGCCCGACCTATGGTCACACAGAACTTGACGTCTACGCCGGCTGGTCTGGCGAAGTCACATCAGGCCTGACCGTTGACGTTGGTCTGCTTTATTATGTGTACCCCAATGGCGAAGGCGGCGTAGCCGGACCGAGCGACTATTTTGAGCCTTATGCTTCGGTATCGGGTTCCTTGGGCCCGGTCGAACTGACCAGCGGTATCGCATATGCCTGGAGCCAGGACAGCCTCGGCAATTCCGACAATGTCTATATCTACACGGGGGCATCGGCCGGCATTCCCAACACGCCGATCACGCTGAATGCCAATATCGGGATCAACGAAGGTTCGCTGGGCAATCCGCTCGGAATCGTCGGCGTCAATGACTATGTCGACTGGATGCTTGGCGTGGACTGGGCGATCACCGAAAATCTGACGGCCACGCTTGCCTATACCGACACCGACGCGCCATCGGTCAACAACTTCACCGACAGCGCGATTGTTTTTACTCTCGGCGTATCCTTCTAAATTCACAAAAGCGACGCTGAAAAAGGGGCCACTCGGACATACCGGGTGGCCCTTTTTTTAGCTGGCCGCGATCAGCTTTTGCGTCGCGGGGTGGCCTGGGTGATCAATCACCTCCTGCATTTCCCCGGTTTCCACGATCAGCCCCTCTTCCATCACGGCGATCCGATGGCATAATCTGCGTGCGGCAGCGATATCGTGGGTGATGAACAACAGGCTCAATCCGTTTTCATCCTGCAGCCGCAGCAGCAGCTTCAGAATTTCGGCACCGACCAGCGGATCGAGCGCTGAGGTCGCTTCATCGAGCACCAGCAGCTGCGGGGATGCGATAATCGCCCGGGCGATCGCCACCCTTTGCGCCTGGCCACCCGACAGGCTGGTCGGCAAGCGCGCCAGGAAATCCTCCGTCAGATCGACATCGGCCAAGACCTGCCGCGCCATCTCATGGCCTTCGACCTTTGTCAGGTCAGGCCTCAAATTGCGCAGCGGTTCGGTGACGATGTCCAGGACCCGCCAGTGGGGATCGAGGCTGGCCACGGGATCCTGAAACACCGGCTGGATCAGCCTGCGCATGTCCAGACTGCGCTTGCGGCGTTCCGGCAGCGCGGCCCCTTGCCACAGGACCTGGCCTTCCGTCACCGGCCCGATACCGGCGATCGCCCGCCCGAGCGTGGATTTGCCGGAACCCGACCCGCCGACAATCGCCAGCGATTCGCATTGCCGCACCATGATGCTGGCATCGGCCAGCGCCTGTATCTTTACCCGCCGCCAGCCGGGCCGATCAAAGGCGACCCCGAGATCGCGCGTTTCAAGCAGGATTTCACCGGGCCGGGACAGCTCCGGTGCCGGCTCCTGCAAACGCGGCGTGGCGGCGATCAGGCGCCTCGTATAGTCCTCCCGGGCATCGGCAAGCACATCGCTCGCAAGGCCGCTCTCCACCACCTGCCCCTGGTCCATCACCAGCAGCCGGTCGACATGGCCCTCGACCGAGGCAAGATCGTGACTCACCAGCAGCAGTCCCAGCCCCTGCTCGGTCCGCAACTGGTCGAGCAGCGCCATGATGTCCGCGCGCAGCGACGCGTCCAGGGCGCTGGTCGGTTCGTCGGCGACCAGCAATTTGGGATCATGGGCGATAGCCGCCGCGATCATCACCCGCTGCCGCTCGCCGCCGGACAACCGGTGGGGAAACTGGTCAAGTCGCTCGTCGGCCCGGGAAAGTCCGACACGCTCGAACTGGCGGACGAGTTCCCGGCGCGAGGGCCGGGCGGCGCCGGCCTGCATCGTCGCTTCCTGCAGCTGGGCGCCGACGGTCAGATGCGGCGTGAGCGCGGTCAGGGGCTGCTGGAATATAAATCCGGCAAGACGGCGGCGAGCATCTCGTTTCTGACTGGCATTGGCGCTCCCCAGATCAATCCCGTCCAGAATCATCGTGCCGGAGGCCACTGCAGGCATCAGCCCGAAAGGCGTGAGACAAGTCAGGCTTTTTCCGGAGCCGGACGCACCGATAATTGCAGTACATTGCCCGGCCTCGACGGTCAGGCTGACGTCCTTGACCAGCCGCTGCCCTGCGATGGTCACTGCCATGTGCCTGATTTCATAGAGGCTCATGAGAAGCGGTCCCGCAGCCGTTCGCCCTCGATGGTCAAGCAGACCAATATCATCACCAGCAGGCCGCCGGGCAGCGCGAGCCCCAGCGGCACCATGTCCATGTCGTCGGCCCCTTCCTTGACCAGGATGCCGAGCGAGGTCAGGGGTTCCTGTACCCCCAGGCCGAGAAAGGAGAGGAAGCTCTCGACCATCACCACCTGCGGTACCGTCAGCATCAGATAGGCAAGCGCGACGCCGGCGATATTGGGCAATATATGGCGCAACATGATCGCGGTGGAGGGGGTGCCGGCCGCCTCAGCAGCGAGAATGAACGGGCGCTGCTTGAGCGCCATCACCTGCCCTCGGACCACCCTCGCCATGGTCAGCCATTCGACTAGCCCGATACCGACAAAAACCAACAGGATCGAGCGCCCGAAAACGACCATTAGCAGGATCACAATGAACATGAACGGCAGCGCGTAGAGACCGTCGACAATGCGCATCATCGCCTCGTCGACCCGGCCGCCGATCCAGCCGGCGGTCGCGCCCCAGGCGATGCCGACAATCAGGGATACCAGCGCCGCGGCGATCGCCACCATCAGCGTCACCCTTGTGCCAGCGGCCAGCCGCGCCAGCCGATCCCGTCCGATTTCATCGGTGCCGAAAATATGCGATCCGCTGAACGCCGGCGCGCGGACGGCATCCCAGTCGATCTGGTCATAATTCCACGGGATCAGGAACGGCAGCACCAAGGCCAGCAGCACAATCGTCAGCACGAGAAAGAGCGGAAAATGGTGTCGCAGCACCGCCTTCACCCTTCCCGCATCCTGGGGTCGAGCCAGCCATAAACCAGATCCGCGAACAAGTTGAACAATATGATCAGCGCGGCGTAAAGCGTCACCACGCCCAGCACGAGCGGATAGTCGCGGTTGAGTGCGCCCTGGACGAAATAGCGACCGAGGCCGGGCAAACCGAACACGGTCTCGACCACCACCGCGCCTGTCAGCAGGCCGGCTGCAGCCGGCCCGAGATAGCTTGCTACCGGCACCAGCGCTGGCCGGAGACCGTGTTTGAACAGGATCTTCGTCTCCGACAGGCCCCGCGCGCGGGCGGTGCGGATATGATCCTGCTTGAGAACGGTTGCCAGCCCGGCGCGGGTGAGCTTGGCGATGGCTCCCGACACCGGCAACGCCAGCGCCAGCACCGGCATGATCAGCCAATCAACGCCTTCACCGGTCCCGGAAACCGGGAGCAAGCCAAGCCACAACCCGAAAAACAGCGCGAGAGCCGGCCCGGTAACAAAGGTCGGCAGCGCCGTCGCGACGGTCGCCAGCATCATGATCGTCTTGTCGGCGGCCCTTCCGGCCCGCACGGCGGCAAACAGGCCGGCCGTTACCCCGATCATCAGGGCA
>CAXIBD010000002.1:0-94805 GCA_964022135.1 uncultured Sphingomonadales bacterium
CCGTCGCTTCCGCCGCAGCGGACGCCCGGCCTGGTGCCGCAACCACAGGCGGTGCCGCGGCAGGTGCCGGCCACGCCCCAGGCCATTCCGCAGCCGTCGCTTCCGCCGCAGCGGACGCCCGGACTGGTGCCGCAGCCACGGGCCGTGCCGCGGCAGGTGCCGGCCACGCCCCAGGCCATTCCGCAACCGTCGCTTCCGCCGCAGCGGACGCCCGGCCTGGTGCCGCAACCACAGGCGGTGCCGCGGCAGGTGCCGGCCACGCCCCAGGCCATTCCGCAGCCGTCGCTTCCGCCGCAGCGGACGCCCGGACTGGTGCCGCAGCCACGGGCCGTGCCGCGGCAGGTGCCGGCCACGCCCCAGGCCATTCCGCAACCGTCGCTTCCGCCGCAGCGGACACCATCAATGACCCTAGGGACTGCTCGAGTGCCTGTGATGAGTAGCCTTGGCGCTACATCTCAGCGGTTGACCAAGCCTCTCGATCCTCTGTCGCTGATCGTCCCAACGCCTGGCCGTCAACAAGCTCGACAATTCCATCGAACCATTCATCCGGAAATTGGACAGACCGGGCATAACGTTTGCTTGGTTAGCGGTTATGGCCGCCGACGGACAAGCGAAGTAGGGCACGAAGTTGGCCTCACGTTAGGCTTTCATCTCACAGATGCGATTGTTCGCGAACTGCCATTTGATCGCCACCTTTATGCCGGCTGCTTCATTGTCTTAGAGAGGCGCTGGCATCGCGACCACTCAGATTGAAATCCCTCGATGCGCAGGCCAGTTATCTCGTGACAAACTCATAGTATATCATCGCTACGTTTGTCCGCTTTCCGCCCACTTCCAGCCAACAATATGCGAGCGCATCGAGTTCAGGCAGCGTCGGCTTCCTGAAAGGGGCGTCGGCCATCGCAACGTCTGCCTTTAGGGCGCAAAGCGGATATAGGATTTGGCCAATCTGAACGACCGTAAATGGGGAGAAAGCTGAACGACAGCTTTTATTGTCTATCCGATCCATTCGAGTGACGGAAACCGGGTGGCAAGTTGAACATCCGGTCTTGGAGAGAAAAAGTGGCTTCGCGAACATCACCACGAACGATTCAGATCGTTGCGCGCGCGCCTGCTTCCGATCGATCGACAGCTGCAAATGATTGCGCGCTGGCCGCGTTTCGATCCCGAAATACGGGAAACTGGTTCCCTCACCCTCTCAATTACTTGAACCGTTAACCTGATCACTTTGTGCGTGGTCGCTTTTGTCCTCGTTGTTGAACCGAAAGCTGATAAGCTCTCAAATTCACAGTGGAGATGTGCGGTGACCGAAAAGCCAAAGGGCAAGTCCGAAAAGCCTGATCAGGATGATGACCCCGAAATCGAACTGACCAAAGAAGAAGAGCATCAGGCAGAAGATCGGGCGTCTATTGATTCCAACGTCGTTCATGAAGTGGTGCGACGCGAAGGTCATGACGAATTGCGGCGACCGATGGCGTCGCTGTTTTGGTCCGGGCTGGCTGCCGGGATAGCGATCAACACGTCCATCCTCGGCCAGTCGCTGCTGGAACAGGCGCTTCCCGATACTCCGTGGAGACCTGCAATTTCGTCCATCGGCTATACATTGGGATTCCTGATCATCATATTGGGGCGACTCCAGCTGTTTACCGAAAGCACACTTTCTGCCGCGCTGCCGGTCGCGACCAATCCAACGTTGAAAAATATCGGCCGCATTGCCCGCTTGTGGCTTATCGTGCTCGTTGCCAATCTGACCGGTAGCTTTTTGATCATGGCACTGCTGAGCATAGATGCCATCGGTTTTCCTGAACATACGCAAGGAATGCTCGAGCTTTCACGCAAATTGCTGGAACATGATCCCATGGAGACATTGCGCGGCGGCATTCCGGCCGGGTTCCTGCTCGCGGCAGTCGCATGGTCTTTGCCAGTCGGACGAAAACAGGAATTCTGGATCGTATTCTTCTTCACCTATTTCGTGGCGCTGGGCGGGTTCAGCCATGTCGTGGCCGGTTCCGGGGAGGCATGGTTGCTATGGCTGTCCGGTGAAGCCACCCTCGGCTTCGCCCTGTTCGGATTCATCCTGCCTGCCTTGGCCGGGAATGTCATCGGCGGAACACTGATCTTCGCATTGCTTGCCCATGCACAGGTTCACAAGGAAATCGAGGATGAAATAGAGGGGTGAATAAGACCGTTGATCAGGCCCGTCTTCAGGCTGGCCGACCGCCGGGTCGGCGCGATAAAATCGCCCGCTAGTGGTCGAGAAATACAACGCCGTCGCGAGCCTGGAAAGCCAGGGGCAGTCCGGCATCGCGCGCGATATCGACCGCCAGTGTGGTCGGCGCAGAGATGGTGGCGAGGCCGGAAAAGCCGACCATGGCGGATTTCTGGACCAATTCGAAACTGCAACGGCTGGTCATGACTGCGAATCCGGACGACGGATCGATGCGGTCCCGGGACAGCGCACCTGCCAGCTTGTCGAGGCCATTGTGCCGACCAACATCTTCACGCGCCATCAGCAAACGACCGTCCTTGTCGGCGAAGCCGGCCCCATGGACAGAGCGGTTGACCGCCTTGAGTGGCAAGGCACCCGAAAGCTCGGCGAACGCGCGATCGACGGCAGCGGGATCCAGCGGGGGCAGCAGACGATGTGCAAGCGGCTGCAGAACGTCGGCCAGTTGCTGCACGCCGCACAAGCCGCATCCCGAGCGCCCTTCGATCGCGCGAGCCGCGCGGCTTCGCATCGCTCCGCGGTCAGCCGCAACATCGACACATATCCCGTGGTCGGTTGATCTGATGGCAGCGCCGTGAATCCTTTTTTCGTCCTGGAAATATCCTTCGGTCAGCAAGAACCCGATGGCCATTGTTGTCACTTGGTCCTCGGACGTCCCAACCATTAATATCTGTCTCCCGTTCACCCAATTGCCTTCTCCTTTCGAACAAAGAAATCTCCGGCGCACGCAAGCTGTTTCAAGGGGACGCCCAGTTTCGACTGTTAAGTTGGAGGGTTGGAAGATCGCGCCGCCCCGACTGGCCTACTCTGGAACTTATCCGTGCGCCACTGGTTGGTTAGGCATCTACATTACATCGAAAGGAATCTATCATGTCCATTGCAAAAGTTACCGAAGTTATCGCCTCCTCCACCGAAAGCATTGAGGATGCGGTTCGTCAGGGCGTTAAGCGCGCCTCGAAGACGATCAATGGCATCGAGGGCGTTTGGGTCAAGGATACCAAAGCGACTGTCTCCAACGGTGCAATCACCGAATGGCGCTGCACGCTGAAGATCACCTTCGTCGTCAACGACTGACGGAGGGAAGAATCGATCTTGCGAAAGGGCGGTCGCCATGGCCGCCCTTTTTGCGTCGGCGGCGTAGTGGATTGGTCGGATCGGAAGAGGGCATCGTCGCGTTAACCCAGAGCGGGCGTGACGCGGTGATAGCCTCAAGAGCTTATGTAGGTGTTGCCGCAACTTTCCACTCGGCGAAAGCTGCGGCTCGTAATTTCTTGTAGGAAGGCCTGTTGTTCATTCGACGTTCGTGGTTGAAGTGATTGCAGGCGGCGGCATACAGCGACATCGAGAAGTTCTTGAAGATCGGTATCGTCTTCGGGAATATCATTGTTGCCAACACGGAGTGACTTTAGGTAAGCTCCCTGGATAACTTGAGCCAAATGGCCTCCGGCAATCCCGGGGCGGTTCACAGTCGCTATCGAACCATTGCCATTAAAGATGACCCGGTGGCTTGTTACATCAGGAGCGCTAGCCTGTTTAGCAGCTCGGTCGTTTTCACAGGTTTTTCAATCACCTGTGCAAAACCTTCCATATTTGCATTGTGCGCCGCTCTCGCGTCGCCAGTATAACAGATGCAAGGAATGTCGTTTTCAAAACAAAATTCAGCAAGGTCTATAGAGTTTTGATGGCCTAGCCTAAAGTCTAGTATCGCGCCGTCAATTTCCCCAAAGCTAGCGATTTTTTCTGCGCTGTCGCGATCGATTATGGGACCATAAACGATTCCGCCCTCTCTCTCGAGTGCTTCGCATATATCCATGCCTAGGAACAGATCATCCTCAACGATGAGAATACGCTTGCTCTCATAAATATGTGATCGGTCCATTCAAGCTAAACGCTGACCGTCAATATCAGTTCCATTAGAGATAGCGCTAACATTGTAGAAGAACTTTCCTACTCGGAAACGCGAGAACTGGTGTTTATTAGACGACCGCTGATCGACCTATGCTTCCCTTCTAAGATTCGTCCCATGAGGCATTGGCCAATCGGAGCCTCTCGGGGCGAACGGTATTGCTGTCAGGTCGTCCCTGTCGTCTTTATTGTCCGCCAGACTATCTCTCTTTTCTAGTTTAACTGGCAAGGTGATGGATCATACCTGTGCAACCTATATGACCGATCGGAGTTGTATCTACATCGTCAATGGTCATGGAGAATTTTAATGTTACGCTATGCAATCATATTCCTGGTAATCGCTGTCATTGCTGCATTACTTGGTTTGGGCGGGGTCGCTGGCTTTGCGATGTATCTGGCTTATGGAGCTGCCGTGATTTTTGTAATCTTGCTGGTTCTGCATCTGCTAGGCGTCAGCACGAAGGTCTAGGCGTTGAGCTATGTTTGAGTGATCGTATCGAGACAAAAGCTGTCAGTTAGCAAGCCACCCACTTGCGGTCATTCGAATTGATCGGATGGACGAATTGATCGGATGGATAATATAGCTGACGGTCAGCTTCCGCCCCGATTGTGGATATTCCGCTTGTGGGTGTGGCGTGCTCGCCCGCGAACGCTTGCTCGTGCGTCGGCGGCTTGTTCAAGCTGGTTCCGGAGTTGACCGATAATCTTTGGAACTCCGCTTCCGCGATCACTTCATTCGCATGATTGCAGCCACGGCCGGGATAGCGGCCCATAGGCTGCCGAGGCGAAGATTTTCGTCCGCGCCATGCTGGTTGTTATCGTGGTTCGCGAGCGAGACGGTCACAGTCGGCGCGCCAAGCGTCTCGCGAAAAATGTAGAGCGGCAGCGATCCGCCAAGGGAAGGCAGAACCACCGTGTTGCCGTTGCCCTTCATCGCGCCGATAACCCCTTGGACCAACGGATCGTCGATCGAGGTCCGCTCCGCGTTGTAGCCCACGCCGCGCTTTACGGTAACGATCCTGGGCAGACTGCGGCGCTCCTCCATCGTCGGCTCGCGCTCCAAAACCGTGTAGCCCTGCTCCTCGATATGGCGTATCACCTTGTCCACCTGGCGTACGTGATCGTTGCCCTTGACGAGGCGGAGGTCGAGCGTGGCGCTTGCCGTCGGCGGCACGACGTTTCGGGCCCGCTCCCCCACTTCGGCGGAGCGGATGCCGTTGATGTTCAGAGAAGGCTCCATCAACAGGTCGAGCAGCGGCCGGCCGCTGCCTTCGGTCCAGGCCAGCCCGAGTTCCTGCCTGAGCTGCGCATCGGCGGCCGGAACCGCGGCAAGCGCCTGCCGCTCTCGCGCCGAGAGCGGCTCCACATCGTCGTAGAAGCCGGTGATTGTCACCCGCCCGGACGGGTCTTTCATCGATCCAAGGAGGCGGCTCAGCATCAGTGCGGGGTTGGGCGCCCAGTTTCCATAATGGCCGCTATGAAGCGGGCGCACCGCACCGTGGACAGTCAGGTCGAGATTGACGTCCCCGCGCACGCCGAGAACCGCCTGCTGAGCGCCGGAAGGATGGGCGGGTCCGTCGATGATTACCCAGCCGTCTGAAGCCAGCGTATCGCGGTGCTTCGCCAGTATTGCGGCAAGGTTCGGCGAACCGGCCTCCTCCTCGCCTTCGAAGAATATCTTGAGGTTGAAGCTGGGGGTCTTACCCTCCGCCTTCAGAGCATCGACGGCGGCCAGGACCGCCATCACGCCGAGCTTGTCGTCGGAGGCTGAGCGGGCATAGATCCGCCAATCGGGATCGATTCCCTCATTGCTTGTCGGCAGCGGCAGTATCTGTCCGTCCTTGTCCACACGGCTTGATCGGAGGACGGGCGTAAAAGGAGCGCCGGACTTCCAATCCTCCGGCGTCACCGGCTGGCCGTCATAATGGGCATAGATGACAAAGGTGCGTTTCGCTCCCGGGACGCGCCACTCTCCGAAGATTGCCGGCGGGACGGACGCGCTGTCGCCCTCCAGCAGACGCGGCGACAAGCCCCTCTTCGCCATCATGGCCATAATCTGCTCGGCGTTGAGCCTGATATTCGGCAGGTCGCTCGCTACGTTCGGAATTGCGAGCAGCTGCACATATTCGGAGAGGATCGCGCTCTTGTTCCGGTCCACCCAATCCGCCGGCTTTGCTCCAACAGATGGCGCCGCAAGCAACGCGCAGCCTACGATGAATGCCATTTTCATGCCGATCCTCCCCCGGTGTCCAACCAGCCTAGAAGCCGCAGAGGAAAACCGCAACATTCAAGCGAAGTGGGTCGATAGCGTAGCCGCCTTCCATGAGGATCAGCGTTGGGTATTCGGCGGGCGCGATGCGGTGGGCCAAAACCCTGACAGTTCTGCCTCTTCAGAAACCAAGGAGTGAACAGTCCGCCTCCCCGTAGCTGGACCGTCCACTTTCCACCCAAAAGCGGACGTTGACCCGAACATGTGCTTTCAAAAAGTTGTCAGTCGGCTTTTAGGAAATTTTCAATTATCTCCAATGTCCGAAATTGGGCGCAAAGCAGTCATTCGATCGGACTGCCGCGAATGTCCGCTAGTGGGCCGTCTGCCGTCAGTCCGCTTCTGAGTCAAAAGTGATGAAAGCGGACATCATGACCGTCGGGATTGCTGCCAGTCCTCAGCGCCGTCGAGATTATTTGCCCCAACAGCCGACCCGTATCACGCGTGCCGAGAAAATCCCGCTCGTGGCGTGCCGGAACACTTCGGGGCGGCATCAGCCCGCTCGCATTCGAGGCCAAGATGGCGTAATTAGGCAGATGACCGGCGCAAACCCCTCATGGTGGAAACTGCGATTGATCGAAGTGCATTTCCGTGATCATGACTCTGAGGTGAGGAAATAATATTATTGCCCTGTTTGTCATGCCTTCGGCTCGCTATGCTGACGGCTTGGTGAGCAAGCTCAGGAAGTCCGTGATTTTGAGATATGCCTTTTCCCTGTTCGCTGTTCTGGTTTCGGCCCCGTCGACCGCTTGCCTCGCGCAGTCGGGGATGAGTTACGAAGCGGCGCAAGTGGCGATGTCCGTTCACAGTCCCGGTGCCGAAGCAGCGGCGCTGGAGGTCGAGGCAGCAGAAGACCAGGCCAAGGCGCTGTCTTCTCTCTACCGGCCAACGGTAATCGCATCGGCCAGCGTCATTGCCTATCAGAAGACGCTGTCCGTGGACCTGTCCGACACCAAACAGCGAATTCTGGAAGACACCGGCCAGTTTCTCGACACGCTTCCCGATCAGTTCCCGCAAGCCTTCACCAGCATCGTCAATCTGGTATCGGGCCGGATCGAAGAGGCCGTTCCCGGCCTTCTCGCGCCGCTTCCCGACGAATTGCGCTATCGGGCGAAAGACGTCGTAGTGCGCCCCAGCCTCACCGCGCTGATGCCACTCTATACGGGCGGGGCCCTGGAAGCCGTGCAGGACGGCGCGGCTGCTGGCGTGCTGCTTGCGCGCGGCGGCCAGCGGACCACGGCCTCGGTGAACCAGGTGCAGCTGGCGCAGCGCTATTTCGGATTGCAGCTGGCGCAATCGCTGGTCGCGTCGGCACAAAACCGGCTGGCGGCAAACGAGCGCCACCTTGCCAATACGCGCGCGATGGAGCGGGAAGGCATCCTGCCGCGATCGACCACGCTGGAGGTAACGGTATTGCGTGATGCCTCGCAACGGGATTTGCAAAGGGCGGAGCGGGAAGAACGGCTGGCCCGGCTCTCGCTGTCTCGGTTGACCGGCCGCAGGGTCGAGGCCCTGGCAACGCCGCTTTTCGTCAACCGCTCGCCGCTGCCGCCCCTGACAGAGTTCATGCAGGTCGCCGAAATCAACGGCAATGGTCAGGCGGATCTGGCACAGGGGCAGGTGCAGATCGCGGAGGCTGGTGAACGGCTCGCGCGCGCCGCCATGCTGCCGCGCGCCTATGCCTTCGGATCCTACAGCGTGGATACGCAAAGCAATGTCCCGACCGAGCCGGACTGGCTGGTCGGAGCGACGGTCAGCCTGACGCTCGTTTCCCCCGTTCAGCGTCGCCGGCTGGTGGCCACAGCCAGCGCCCGGCGCGAAGCGGCTAGGGCGCAGCAGCGCGGGGCGCAGGATCGCGTCGCCGGCGAGATCGAGCGCAGCCATGCAATGACCGAAAGCGCGCGCAGCATCTTCCTGTCGATGGACTCCAGCCTGGTCGCGGCGCGCGAAAATCTGCGGGTGCATGAAATTGCGTTCCGCGAAGGCGTCGGCACCGCCTCCCGCCTGCTCGACGCGCAGGCTCTGCTCGCCACCGCCGAGACGCAGCGGGCAAGTGCCGCTTATGAATATGATCTTTCCCTCGCAGCCCTGCTGGCAGCGAGCGGAAACCCGGAAACATTCACCGACTACACCCGCCGGGACGACAGGATGTTTATCAATGACAAATGATGTGGCACCGGACCAAGCCCATGATGCACCGGCGGAAGAGGCCGCGAGCGGAGACCCGCGCGCCAGTCGCTTCCTGTGGATCGGGCTGGGCGTCGCGGCGATTCTGGCGGCTCTCGGTCTCTGGTATGCATCGCGCCCGGTCGCGGTGCCGCTGCAGGGAACGGTGGAAGCCGAAGAGGTCAGCGTCGCGACCAAGGCCTTCGCCCGCGTCGTATCGCTGGCCGCTGCCGAAGGCGACATGGTTCGCGAAGGGGAGGTTCTGGGGGAGTTGTCCAGCCCGGCGCGCGAGCTGCTGGTCAATCAGGGCGAAGCAGCGCTGGAGACCGCCTCGGCGCTCGACGCCATCATCAACCAGGGCGCGCGGCCGGAAGACATCGCCTCGCTGCGCTCCATCGCCGAATCGACCCGCGCAGCGGCCAATCTGGCCGCCGTGACCGCGCGGCGCATGAATAATCTGTTCGCGCAGGGGGTGATATCCGCCCAGCGCCGGGATGAGGCCAATGCCGCGCGCATCGCCTCCGCCGCCAATGCCGACGCTGCGCAGGCGCAATATCAGCGTGCGCTGGCTGGCCGACGACAGGAAAGCAAGGAGATCGCGGCCGCGCAGGAACGGGCCGCCGAGAATCGTCTGCAGACCGCGCGCGCGGCGGCCAGGGAAGAGCAATTGATCGCACCGATAACCGGCGAAATTTCCCGCCGCCTGGCCGCGCCAGGCGAGATCGTGGGTCCGGCCATCCCGATCTATCAGATCGTCGATATCGCTCATCCCTATGTCGTGTTGCGGGTCAATGAAACGCAATATGCCGGCGTCAAAAAGGGCAAGATCCTGCGCGGCACGGTTCCGGCTCTTGGCGATGCGGAATTGTCATTCCGCTTGACCAATATTTCGGCCCAGGCCGGCTTTACCAGCGAACAGGCAACGCGCCAGAGCAGCGGTTTCGATGCCCGCAGTTTCGAAATCCGGCTGGAACCGGTCGATCCCGGGAGCGACCTGCGGCCGGGCATGAGCGTCCTTTTCGAATGGCCTCAATGAACCGGGCGGCTGCAGCCGCCGGGCGTGAGGTGCAGGCGATCATCCGGTCGCGACCGCTGCTGGCTGCGCTGTTTCTGCTTCCGGGCCTGTCGATCTTGCTGATTGCGGCGATGCTGTCGCGCGGCGCGCTGCAGGAACTGCCGGTCGCTCTGGTCGATACAGCTGAAACCCAGGCGAGCCGCGCCTTGGTCAGCGCGATCTCCGCACAGGGCGGTCTCACGATCACCGCGACGCTCGCCAGCGAGATCGAGGCCGACGCGCAACTGCGCCAGGGCCGTGTGTGGGCCTATGTCGTAATCCCGTCCGATTATGGCCAGATTTCTGTGCCTCAGTCGGCACCGGTGCGCATTGCCTATAACGCCACCTATCTGTCGGTCGGCTCGGTACTCGAGCGCGATATAAGCCGTGCGGTCACGGGAGTGGTCGCCGACCAGGCTCTCACTGCGGCCAAGCGCCGCGGGCTGCAGGTCGGCGATGTCAGCCTGCCGCAGGTCCAGGTCCATGTTCTGTTCAATCCCGAAGCCAGTTTCGAATGGTATCTGCAGGCGCTCGTCCAGCCGGCAATGCTCCACCTGCTGGCCGCCTGCCTCGGCGTTTATGCCGTCGCCCGCGAATTGAATGACGGCATGCTCGAACGGTGGCGACAGGAAACCGGTGGCGGGACGATGGCGCTTCTCGGCAAGTTCGCGCCCTATCTCGCGATATTGTCGCTGTGGGCGGCGGCGTGGATGATCTGGCTGGTCGGCTTTCGCGGCTGGCGCATGGCCGGTTCGCTGGCTTTCACCTATGGCGCACAAATCATGCTGCTGGCAGCCAGCCTTGTCATTTCTGCCGCCTTTGCCACGATCTCGCGGCGCAGCGGATTGGCCTTTTCTGCCACCGCTTTCTACGCCGGGTCGGCGCTCGCCTATTCGGGCGGGTCGCTGCCGATAGAGGGTGCGCCTTCGCTGGTGGTCTGGTGGAGCGAAGCGCTGCCCTTAACCCATTATCTCCGGCTGCAAATGGACCAGTTTCTGGGCAGTCCGATCGCGGTCGATATGTGGCCGGCTTTCCTGCTTCTGATATATGTGCTGGTCGGCCTTTGGGCTGCCGTCTGGGGAGGCAGGCGGCGGGCATGACAGTGCGGACCGCCTTTGTCTTAACCCTGCGCGAGGTTTTCCGCCAGCCCGAGGTGACAGCACTCATCGTTCTCGCAGTTTTGCTCTACGGCTTCTATTATCCTGCCCCCTACGCGCATCAACAGGCGCAGGACGTCCCGATCGCGGTGGTGGATGAAGAAAGCACGGCGCTTACCCGGGCGCTCGTAAGGCGCATCGATAACAGCGATCAGGCCGCGGTCGTTGCGCACGCCCCCGATCTTGCTGCGGCACGGAAGTTGCTCATCGGACGCGATGTCGAGGCAGTTTTGCTTCTCCCCAAGGGTCTTACCAGGTCTGCCTTGCGAGGTGAGGGGCCGCAGATCGCCATGTGGATCGACGGAGCCTATCTTGTGCGCGCCAAAAGCACAGGCACCGCCGTAGAGCAGGCCCTGCGCCAGACGCTGGCGGCGGAGGCGGCTCCATATCTTGGCAATCTTTCTCTACCCGAGCCGATTGTGTCGATTGCCCGTTTCAACCCGCAGGCCGGCTATGCGAGCTATATCTTCCCGGCCGTCACCCCGGTAATCCTGCAGCAGACCATGCTGTTCGGGGTCACCGTTCTGCTGACGTTGCGCCGCCGAAAGAGAGCTGGAGCGCGGGCGCTGGCTTTCGCAGATCATCGGGAGCTGCTCGGAAGCTGGCTGGCCTTCACCTTGCTGTCGACCATCGCCTCGGCGCTTTATTTCGGCTGGTTCTTTGCTCTGCAAGACGTGCCGGGTCGCGCTTCGCCGCAAATGCTGGCCTTCGTCGCACTTCTTATGGGAGCCGCCATAGCTGCATTTGCCTGTGCGGTAGGAGCATGGTTCCGCAGGGCCGAAACCGGGCTTCTGTTGCTGATTCCCAGTTCCTTGCCGATCTTCTTTCTGACCGGTGCAACCTGGCCCCGGGATGCAATGCCTGCTTGGGTGTCTGCAATTGGTGCCATTTTCCCTGCCACCCACGGCAGTCGCGCGCTGCTGCTCGCCGACCAGATGGGCGCGCCTTTTTCTGCGATTACAGGCCCATTGGCCATGCTCGTCATGCTGACAGTTGGATATCTTGCACTTTCGCTTTCCATATTGTTACGGGAAACACGGCAAAGCCGTATATCGCCATGATCGTCCGATCCCACTCGCATCGCGACATCGATTCCGAGGCCTGCGCGCAAGCTGTAGGCGACCAGAAGATGAGCAAGCATATCTGCTTCGCTGAGCGCGAAGCCGGTGCGTATATTCGAGAGCTTCTTTGTAGACAGCAGCAATCATTTTTGGATCAGGGCTTGTCACCTGAGTTGGGTATTTCACTGCGACCATTTCAAGCTCCAAATCTAGGCCAAGTGCCATGCGCCTTGCTACGGATTTATCCGGATTTTTTAGCGTAATACGGAGCATTATGGATAATTTTGCTGGATTTCCCAAACTGACGCGTCGGCGCTACCGGGAAGTTGGACCTCGCCGATAAATACCCACGTCCGATCGCCCGAGCCTGGGGAGCAAGGCGTTTGCATGGAAAATGTGCACATCAAGGTGCACAGGTAGGTGCACAACTTGGGATTCTGATTTCTCAACCGCATGTTGGGACGTCCTAAAAGTCTAGGAAAACCGGGGTTTTTGGTTGGGAAAGATTATCAATTGGTCGGGACGAGAGGATTCGAACCTCCGACCCCCACACCCCCAGTGTGATGCGCTACCAGGCTGCGCTACGTCCCGACCGAGGCTGCGCATATATGGAGGTGCATGGAGAATGGCAAGTCGTTTGCAACATGCTTCCAACCTTTCCGCAATACGGATTTCGTTGCGCCTGTGCCGCGTGCGTGATAGGCGCGCGCATCATCCGGGCTGGCGGCTTGGGGCCTTGAAACAGAGGTCCCGGCACCACACATAAAAATTTGCAATAATCGGGACGAATTCATGACAAGTATTTCCATATTATCCGCAGCAGCAGGCGCGGGCGGCGCCGGCGGTTTTCTGATTTCGGTGATGCCACTGGTGCTGATCTTTGCCGTTTTCTACTTCCTGCTCATCCGTCCGCAGCAAAAGAAGATGAAGGAACATCAGGCGAAGGTCGGATCGGTCAAGAAGAATGACGAGGTCGTCACCGGCGGCGGACTGGTCGGCAAGGCAGTCAAGGTCGACGACGAATTCGTCGAGATCGAAATCGCCAATGGCGTCCGGGTGAAAGCGGTCAAGGCGACCCTTTCGGATGTCATGCCACGCGGCGGAGCCAAGCCAGCAAACGACTGAACGCGGTGATATAGAAAGTTAAATTCAATGCTCGATTTCCCGCGCTGGAAAGTCATTTCCATTTCCCTGTTGCTGGCCTTTGGCGTGCTGATGTCGATTCCCAGCCTGATCGGCGAAAGCGGCCAGAAATACTGGCCAAGCTTTTTGCCGAATGAAACGATCAATCTCGGTCTCGATCTCCAGGGCGGCAGCCACATCCTGCTCGAGGCGGATCCGGCGGATGTCGCGACCGCCCGTCTGCAGACGATGGAAGAATCGGTGCGCGCCGAAATGCGCCGCGCCAATCCGCGCATCAGCATCGGCGATATTTCGCGCAAGAACGGCGCGCTCAGCTTCATGGTCCGCGACAGCACTCAGGTCGACGCGGCGCGCGACGCGATCGTGTCGCTGACAACCGGCGCCGGCCTGACCGGCCAGCGCGACTGGAATATCGAGGTCCGCGACGATACGCGCTTCGTCTTGACTCCCACGGAAGCGGGTCTGGAAAATGCGGTCGAAAATGCCATGGAAACGGCGACCGACGTGATCCGCCGCCGGATCGACGAAATGGGCACGCGCGAGCCGACCATCATCCGCCAGGGTGAAAACCGGATCGTGGTGCAGGTGCCGGGTCTCGACGATCCCGAAGCGCTTAAGGCTCTCCTGGGCCAGACGGCAAAGCTCGAATTCAAGCTGGTCGATTATGAAGCCGACCCCAATATGGTAGCCGCAGGACGCGCACCGGTCGGCAGCCAGATTTTCCCCTATCCCGACAATCCGTCCGGCATCCCCAACATCGCGGTCAAGCGCCTCGGCGGCATCAGTGGAGACAAGCTGACCGATGCGGGGCAGAGCTTTGACCAGCAGACCAACGCTCCGGTGGTCAACATCACGTTCGACGCAGAGGGTGGCGCTAAATTTGCGCGCCTGACCCAGAATAATGTCGGTCGTCCCTTTGCCATCATCCTCGACGGCCAGGTGCTGTCCGCGCCCAATATCAACGAGCCAATCCTTGGCGGCTCGGCGCAGATTTCCGGTAATTTCACCGTCGAGAGCGCCAACCAGCTGGCGATCGCCCTGCGCTCCGGCGCACTGCCGGTCGACCTGAAGATCGTGGAGGAACGCACCGTCGGTCCCGACCTCGGCAAGGATTCGATCGACAAGGGCATGATCGCCGCGATCATCGCCACCGTCGCCGTGCTGACCTTCATGGTCGTCACCTATGGCCGCTTCGGCATGTACGCCAATATCGCGCTGGCCCTGAACCTGTTCATAATCGTCGGCGTCATGGCGATGTTCAACGCCACTTTGACGCTGCCGGGCATCGCCGGCTTCGTGCTGACCGTCGGTTCCGCGGTGGATGCCAATGTGCTGATCAACGAGCGAATACGCGAAGAGCGACGACGAGGGCGGCGCGTGATCCAAGCAATTGAAGTCGGGTACAAGGAAGCGTCGCGAGCGATCATGGATGCCAATGTCACCAATATCATCGCCGGTGTCCTGCTGTTCATGTTCGGCTCCGGTCCGGTCAAGGGCTTTGCGGTTGTGCTGATGATCGGTATCGCTTCGTCCGTGTTTACCGCCGTGGTCGTAACCCGGATGCTGGTGGCCCTCTGGGTCCGGCGCGCCCGTCCGCAGGAGTTGGTGATATGAGATTGTTGAAACTCGTCCCGGACGATACCAATATCGGTTTCCTGAAATGGCGAAATATCGCCATGGCCTTCAGCATTTTGACGATCATCGCCTCGATCGGCCTGGTCGCGGCCAAGGGCCTCAACTTTGGCGTCGATTTCATTGGTGGCCAGATGATCCAGGCGACCTTCACCGAGACCGAAACGGCACCCATTTCCGAACTGCGCGACAATATTGGCGCCCTCGGCTATGGCGATGCAACGATCCAGAGATTTGGCGACGCCAATGAGGTGTCGATCCGGATGCGGCTGCCCGCCGAGGCAGAATCGCGTCCGGAAGCGGCCAACGAAATGACCGAAAAGATCGTATCGACGATCAAGGCCGATCATCCCGATGTCCGCATCGACGGTGTGGAATCGGTATCCGGCAAGGTGTCCGCGGAACTGTTCGAAACCGGTGCCTATTCGCTGCTGTTCGCGATGATCGCCATCTCCATCTATATCTGGGTCCGCTTCGAGTGGCAGTTCGGGATCGGTGCGCTGTTCGCGCTGGTCCATGACGTCGCGCTGACCTTCGGGCTGTTCGCGCTGACCCAGATGGAATTCAACCTCAACATCGTCGCGGCATTGCTGACGATCATCGGCTATTCGCTCAACGACACGATTGTCGTGTTCGACCGGATTCGAGAGAATCTGAAGAAATATCGCAAGATGGACATCATCGCGTTGCTCGATCTGTCGGTCAACGAGACCCTGGCACGAACGGTGATGACCAGCCTGACCATGCTGATCGCGCTGGGCGGCCTGATCCTCTGGGGACCGGACGTGATTTTCGGCTTCTCGGTGGCGATGTTCTTCGGCGTCTTTGTCGGTACCTACAGCTCGGTCTATATGGCTGCCCCGATCCTGATCTGGCTCAAGGTTGGCCCGGATACCTTTGTCCCAACCGACACCGACAGCGACAAGGCCGAGAAACTGGGCGGCCCCGAGCAGATTGGCTGACCTTTGGTAGAACTGCGCAAGGATGTCGAATTTACCGGCCCGGTCATTACCGGCTTCACGCCGCAAGGCTACAAGATCGGTGAGCAGCGGTTCGAGCAGGGCCTGCTGATTTCGCCGGAGCAGGCCGTGGGCTGGACCGCATCCGGACTCGACCGGCTGGATCTGGCCGAGATATTGTCCAGCCTGAACCTGTCGCCGCCGCCCGAATTTCTGCTGCTCGGCAGCGGCCCGTCGATGCTGCAACCCCCCGCCTCCTTCCGGCGCGAAGTGGAAGCGGCCGGGATGGGTCTTGAGGTCATGGACAGCCGGGCTGCGGCGCGGACCTGGGGCGTGCTGCGGGCAGAGGAACGCTGGATCATCGGCGCCTTTCTGCCGCTCGGCTAACTCTTGGTGGCAGCCTGACGCAATATCGCCAGCAGCTGGTCGCCGTTGGCCGTCCAGCTGAACCGGCTGACGGTTGATCGCACGACCTCCTGCTCAGGCGGATCGGTCAGAATGGCCCGTGCGGCGCCAACAATAGCCTCGACCGTCTGATCAACAATCCGGCCGGCATCGGAACTGGTGACCAGCTCCCGCGCCCCGCCGGCCTCGCTGATGATCACCGGCGTGCCGCAGGCCAGTGCCTCGACCCAGGCATTGGCCAGGCCTTCCGACTTCGACACCAGAATCGCGATATCAGCCGCGGCCGTCAGCTGCGCCAACTCGTCATGCGGCACGCTTCCGAGGAACCGGACGCGCTCGGCAACGCCAAGCTCCTGAGCCAGTGCCCGGTAATCCCGCTCCGCTTCGCCATTGCCGGCGAGCATCAGAGCGGCGTCCGGAAAGTCGGTCATCGCCCGGATCACCAGATCCTGGTTCTTGCGCGGGATCAGCGCGCCGGTACTGACAAACAGCGGCCCCTCGACGCCCAGCGCCCGCTTTGCGACGACCCGGTCGACGGGGGTGAACCTGTTCTGGTCCAGCCCGGTATAATGGACTGCAATCTTGCTTCCATCCATTCCAAGAGCGACCATGTCCTGCTTGAGCGCTTCGGATACCGCCAGCAAGCTGCTGGCCTTCTCTGCCGCCTGCAATATCTGGTCCCGGCAGGCCGGATCGCTGCCCCAGTGATGAATATCCGCGCCCCGCGCCTTGATCGTGAAGGGAATGCCCAGCGCATCCCCCAGCCGCATCGCCGCCGGACCATCGGGATAGAAAAATTCGGCATCGATCACGTCGAAGGGCGTCTGCCGGTGCAGCTTCTTCGCCAGCGGCAAAAGGGCATTGGCGATACGGCGCGGATTGGCGGCGCCGCCAATCCTGGGGATCAGCCGGAACCGGGGACGATAGATATCAAGCCCGTGCCACGTCTCGTGCGCGGGCAGGTCTCGCAAGGGTTTATATTGCTTGTGCCGGTTCAGCGGCCAGGGCGGCATCCCCACGGGATTGATCACCGTTACCGCAGCTTCAGGACGGCTCGCCAGTTCGGCGGTTTGCCGCTCGACAAATATCCCGAAACTGGGCGCCGAACCATTGGGAAACAATGTCGACAGCGTCAGGATGTTGAGTGGACGGTTCATGGCAGGCGTCCTAGCACACGGGCCCTAAAGCTCCCTTACCAGGCGGACCGCCACGCCGATCCATTCGGGATCGCTGACAATCTGCTGTCGCGCGCCGCTGCCCAGCGGCAGGATCTGCAGGCGATTGTCTTCGCGACCGATCAATCGGCCGAACAGGAAGCGCCCGGCGGGGCGGGGGACCAGCACATCCCGGTTGAGTGCGCTGCCATATTGCTCCGGGGTGCGCTGCGACAGCCAGACATCATCGCCGGCGCGATAGTCGCCGACGCTGCTTTTGACGCGCAGCGCAACCATCGCCGGTTCGAAAGGGGGCTGGTAGATATTTTCCACCTTTTCGAGCGCATGCGCGCCCTTGTGGTCGAGAATCGCGGCAACGGGCAGGACTTCCTGATCGGGCAGGGATAGTAATGCGGCGCTGTCGACGCCCAGCGCATCCGCAATCCGGTTCAGCCAGTCGAGGGACAGGGTCCGCGTGCCGGTCTCCAGCCGCCCGATTGTTTGCGCCGTGGTCGGCGGCTCGCAGCGCTTGGCAACATCGTCCAGCGTCATTCCCTTGGCCTTGCGAACCTCTCTGATACGGCTGATCATCGTCAATCTCCAAACCTATTTGGTTTTATACTTTCCTACAATACCGATAAAATGGCAAGCATATAACCGTGCTATTCAGGAGATAATATGACAAAAAGGGTAACCAAAACGGACAAGCTTTTTTCCGAACCCCGCATGCTGGCGGAACGGGCGCACCCGCTGGATGGAGAAGAGCGGACTGGCCGCCAGCCAGCAGGCAGGCGCGCCCGGAGCGTCACCGTCAATCTGTCGGAATCGCCTCTGGGCTGGCTTCATGCCCGCGGACATCTGTCCGACCGGCAATTCGACGCAGGCGAAAAACTGCGCGCTGACTGGGAAAGAGCCCATCTCGCCCCGCGGATTACCATGCGATGGGATGCCACGCCGGTGTCGGGAGGAAAACGTTCTGCGCCGGCTGCCTACAACGAGACCGAAGCGCAGATTGCCGCAAAGCAGCGCTTTGCCGATGCCATCGACCATCTCGGCAGCGGCCTGTCGGACATAGCCTGGCGGATTATCTGCGGAGGGGAGGGGACCCCGGTTGCGGAAAAAAATCTCGGCTGGCCGGCGCGGTCGGGCAAGCTGGTGCTGAAGATAGCGCTGGACCGCCTCGCAGACTTCTATCGCCTGCCGGGCTGATCAGCCGTTGTCGAGCCGCTCGACCTCTTCCGCCAGTTCCAGCCAGCGCATTTCGGCCGCCTCTTTTTCCTCGATCAGCGCGCTATTCTCTTTGGTTAGCGCGTCGAACCGTGCAAAATCCTTCGTATAGAGATCGGGATCGGACAATGTCTGCTCGATTTCTGTCATGCGCCGGTCGATCGCCTCGATCCGTTCCGGCAACAGATCATAGTCTCGCTGGTCCTTGTAGCTCAGCTTTTTGGTTGGGCTGCTGGACCGAGCGCTCGACGTGGCCTTTGAAGCAGTGGCTTTCTGGATCGGCTTCTGGTCACTCTCCACCTGCTTGCGCTTGGCTTCCCATTCCGCATAACCGCCGGCGATGACATCGACCTTGCCGCTGCCATCCAGCCCCAGCGTGATCGTCACCGTCCGGTCGAGAAAATCGCGATCATGGCTCACCAGCAGTACGGTGCCCTCATAATCGGCGATCACTTCCTGCAACAGGTCGAGCGTTTCGAGGTCGAGATCGTTGGTCGGCTCGTCGAGCACCAGCAGGTTCGACATGCGGGCAAATTCGCGCGCCAGCAACAGCCGTGACTGCTCGCCGCCCGACAAGGTCCCGACCCTGGCGTCAATCAAGGTCGGTGCGAACAGGAATTCCTTGAGATAGCCCTGCACATGTTTCTTGGTACCGCGCACATCGATCCAGTCGCTGCCATCGGCGAGCACGTCGCGAACCCTTTTGTCGGGGGTCAGCAGGCTCCGCTGCTGGTCGATGAACACGCCGTTCAACGTCTTGGCGAGCGCGACGCTGCCGGTATCAGGCTCCAGTTCGCCGGTCAGCATTTTCAGCAGGGTCGTCTTGCCGGCGCCATTGGCCCCGACGATCCCGATCCGGTCGCCCCGCTGGATCCGCAGCGAGAAATTCTGGATGATAACGCGCTTGGCGTCTCCTTCGCCAAAAGACTTGGAGATATCGGTGGCCGTTATTACCGATTTGGTTCGGCTGTCGTCGCTTTCGGCCTGCAGCTTGGCCGCGCCCGCAGGACCGATCATTGCCGCGCGCTGGGCCCGCATCTCCCACAGCTTTTCGAGCCGGCCCTGATTGCGCTTGCGCCGCGCGGTAACGCCGCGTTCGAGCCAGTGCGCCTCGAGCTTCAGCCTGGCGTCGAGCCGCTCTGCCGACCGGGTCTCGTCGGCATAGACTTTCTCCATCCAGGCCTCGTAGCCGCCAAAACCGACTTCCAGCCGCCGCAGCGCGCCGCGGTCCAGCCACAATGTCTGCTTGGTCAGGCGGGTCAGGAAGGTCCTGTCATGCGAAATGGTGATAAACGCGCCCTTGTAGCGGCCCAGCCATTCTTCCAGCCAGTCGATCGCCCCGAGATCGAGATGGTTGGTCGGTTCGTCGAGCAGCAGCAGATCCGGCTGCGACGCCAGCGCCCGGCACAGCGCAGCGCGCCGTTTCTCGCCGCCGCTCGCCTTGTCAGCGCGGGTCGACAGATCGGTTCCCAGCTGGTCCGCAATCGCTTCCACCTCGTGCAATGCCGGTCCCATGGCTCCGGAAACAGCAAAGTCCCGCAGGGTTTCGAATGGCGTAAAGTCCGGTTCCTGTTCCAGCATCACGATATTGACGCCCGGCTGGATGACCCGCTTGCCCTTGTCCGCCTCGATCTCGTCGGTGATCAGCCGCAGCAAGGTGGTCTTGCCGGCGCCATTGCGCCCGATCAAGGCCAGCTTGTCGCGTGGCCCGACGTGCAGGTCCAGGTCACGGAACAACCATCCTTCGCCCTGGTGGAGCGAGAGATTCTCGTACGAAAAAATAGGGGGCTGTGACATGGTTCCCGGGCGTTAGGGGCAAGCGCGCTCCGGCTCAAGCCTTCTCTTTTCGACAAGGGCCATTGACCTGTCGCCCCATATCGGATTGTTAGGCGTCAAACCGATAATTGTGGCGATTGGAACGGGATTTGTGCATCGTATATCTGAACGGCGATTATGTTCCGAAGTCAGCCGCCAAAATCTCTGTATTTGACCGGGGTCTGCTGTTTTCCGATGCCGTCTACGAGGTGATTTCCGTCATCGGTGGCCGGCTGATCGATATGGAGCGCCATGTCACCCGTCTCGAACGGTCGCTGGGAGAACTTTCGATCAATGCCTTTGCCGACTGGTCGGCGGTCGCGCAGAATCTGGTCGCGGAAAACGGCTTGCAGGAAGGTCTTGTCTATTTGCAGGTGTCGCGCGGGGTGATGGACGAGCGCGACTATCGCTGGCCGGCCCCGGACACACCCCCGACCATATTCGCCTTTGCCCAGCAGCGGGTCCTGATCGAAAACCCCATGGCCGCCACCGGGATGAGGATCATCACCCGGCCTGACCTGCGCTGGCAGCGATGCGACATCAAGACGACCCAGCTGCTCTATGCCTCGCTGATGAAGATGGAGGCGGTCGCCGCTGGCGTCGACGATGTCTGGATGACCCGCGACGATCTGGTCACCGAGGGCACATCCCAGAACGCCCATATCATCAGCCGGGACGGTGTCCTGATCTCGCATCAGCTCGACCGCGCGATCCTGCCCGGCGTGACCCGCATCGAGACGCTCGATCAGGCGAAGGCCCTCGGCCTGTCGGTCGAGGAACGCGCCTTTTCGGTCGACGAGGCGAAGGATGCTGCCGAAGCCTTCATTTCTTCATCGACCTTGCTGGTCATGCCGGTCGTAGAAATCGACGGCCACAAGATCGGCGACGGTCAGCCCGGCGAACGCACCCACAAAATTAGACAGGCCTATTTAGCTGCTGTTCAGGGAGCGGGCTCTACAAGGGACTGAATCAATGGAGAATAATATGAGACTTTCAATTTTACTGGCCGGAGCGGCCTTGACCCTGACCCCGGCAAATTTCGCGCAGGCAGCCAATGTCCAGATCACCGCGCAGAACCCCGTGATCGAACTCAGCGTGTCTGAACAGGTGGACAGTGCACCGGACACCGCAACGTTCAGCACCGGCGTGGAAACCAAGGCGAAGACCGCGACTGAGGCGCTGCGTCAGAATTCGGTACAGGCGCGCGCCGTGATCGACCGCCTGAAATCGCTGGGCATTGCTCAAAAGGATATCCAGACCACCGGCATCAATCTGCGCGCGGACTATGATTATGATCAGGAAAGTCGTGAGAACCGCTTTGTCGGCTATGTGGTGTCCAATCAGGTTTCCGCCACGGTGCACGATATTTCCAAACTGGGTCAAATTCTCGACGCGGTCGTCAGCAGCGGCGCGACCAATCTGAACGGTCCCACCTTCTCGATCGACGATGACAGCAAGATGAAGGAGGTGGCGCGCGAAAGGGCGCTGGCCAACGCCAAGGCCCGGGCCATGAGCTATGCGCGTTCGGAAGGATATACCGGCGTTCGCGTGCTCTCGATCAACGAGGGCATTTCCAACCAGTCCTATGCGCCGATGCCACGGATGAAGAACGAGATGGCGGCTTCTGCAGCCCCGCCGGTCGAGCCGGGCCAGGTGGGAACGGTCGTATCGCTCAGTATTACCTACGAAATGACACGCTGAGCCAGTGGTCTGTAGCCTGAACCCGCTATTCACCTGATGTTAAAACCGACGCGCCTAGGAAGGGTCCCATGTTGAAGTCTTTCATCCTTTTACCCTTTCTGGCGCTCGGTCTGGTGGCGATTGCGCCGCAAGCGTGGTCGGCTGCGGATCGCCGTGGCGAACAGAATCAAGCCCGTGCACAGATGATGGCGGGCAAGGTAAAGTCCATCCGGTCGATCGAGGACCGCATTTTGCCCAGAATGGCGGGCACCGAATATATCGGCCCGGAATTTGATCCCGGCGCACAGGTCTACCGGCTGAAATTCATTCGCGACGGCAGGGTGATATTCGTTGACGTGGACGGCCGGACCGGAAATATTTTGCGCCAGAGCCGCTGAGCATCATCGTCATTTCCAGATTTGCGGCGCCGGGGAATTCTGGCTCCCGCATTTTCTAAATCATTGTGCGTTTGCGCTGTGGTGATATAGGCTAAACCACAGGAAAAGCATTAATTCGGAGGACAGGCATGCGCGTCTTGATTGTTGAAGACGAACCCACGCTGGGACAGCAGCTCAAATCGACGCTGGAAGCGAATGGCTATGCCATTGATCTGTCGACAGACGGCGAGGACGGCCATTTCATGGGTTCGACCGAGGACTATGACGCGGTGATCCTGGATCTCGGCCTGCCCGAGATCGATGGCCTGACCGTGCTCGATCGCTGGCGCAAGGAAGAGCGCAATTTTCCGGTGCTGGTGCTGACCGCCCGCGACAGCTGGTCGGACAAGGTCGCTGGCCTTGATGCCGGCGCCGACGATTATCTCGCCAAACCCTTCCAGACCGAGGAACTGATTGCGCGGCTGCGGGCGCTTATCCGCCGCGCATCGGGCAATGCCTCGTCCGAGCTTACTGCAGGCAATGTGCGCCTCGATACGCGCTCCGGCAAGGTCACGCTGGATGGGAGCCCGGTCAAGCTGACGGCGCAGGAATATAAGCTGCTCTCCTACCTGATGCATCACAAGGGCAAGGTCGTGTCCCGTACCGAACTGATCGAACATATTTACGATCAGGATTTTGACCGGGATTCCAACACCATCGAGGTGTTCGTGACCCGCATCCGCAAGAAATTGGGGGCGGAAGTCATTTCGACGATCAGGGGGCTGGGCTATAGTCTAGAGGATCCCGAAGCCTGAATGAATCCAGCCAGATAGATATACCGGTCGATGAGAAGGATCCGACAACCGATTTTCGACTAGGCACGCAGACCACCGGTTCTCTGGGCCGGCGCATGATCGGGATTGCGGCCGCATGGATCGTGATTCTTCTGTTCGGTGGCGGTTTCGCGCTGGACCGGGTATTGAACGACGCGGTAACGCGCAATTTCGACAATCAGCTGGAATATGTGCTCACCGCGATGATCGCCTCGGCCGAGATCGGGCCCGACGGCGAGGTGTTTCTGAACCGGCCGCTGGGCGACCAGCGTTTTCTCGAACCCAATAGTGGTCTCTACTGGCAGATCAGCGGCAAGGGACACGATGATTTCCCCTCCCGCTCGCTATGGGACCGGACACTGGAATCGAACATCAGCCATGATGATCGTGAAACCCATATCTACGACAGCAATCAGTTTCCGGACGAGCCATTGCGGGTGCTTGAACGCACGATAATCCTGCCGGACTCGGACACCAAATGGCTGTTCCAGGTGGCGCAAAGCCGCGACGGGCTGGATGCCCAGATTGCCAATATCCGGTCGATCCTGGTCAATAGCTTCCTGATCCTGGCGCTCGGCCTGATCGGCATGGCGGCGCTGCAGACGCTGTACGGGCTGTGGCCGCTGCGCAAGATTCGCGTTGCCATTGCCGCGATGCGGACCGGCCAGCAACGGCGGGTAGTCGAACCCATGCCGAACGAAGTCACGCCGATGGTCGACGAGTTGAACGCCTTGCTCGACCATAATGAGAAACAGGCAGAGGAAGCGCGGCGCCATGCCGGCAATCTTGCCCATGCTCTCAAAACCCCGCTGACCGTGATCATGAACAGCGCCACCGCAAAGGCCGACGATCTGGCCGACACGGTGATCCGCGAAGCCGGCGTCATGCGGCGGCAGGTCGACCATCATCTGGCCCGCGCCCGCGCTGTGGGCAGGCGCGGCCATGCCCACAGCCGGGCCAAGGTCTGGCAAAGCCTGCAGGCCGTCGAACGCGCGGTCGCCCGGCTCTATCCGCATGTCCGTATCGACATTGACGGCGACAAGGATGCCGTGGCCTCGGTCGAGCGCCAGGATCTCGACGAAATGATCGGCAATCTGGTCGAGAATGCCGCCAAATATGGCGGAGGGAGCGTGTTCATCACCGTCGACGGCGACAAGGATTTTGTCGAATTGCAGATTGAAGACGACGGTCGCGGTATTCCGGAAAAGGAACGGCAGCGCATTTTTGATCGCGGCGCGCGGCTCGACAGCGGCAAGCCCGGGACGGGACTGGGGCTCGCAATCGTGCGCGACGTGGCAGAAATCTACGACGGATCGGTATCGCTGGAGGAAAGCGAGGATCTGGGCGGGCTGCTGGTGCGGCTCCGACTGCCGAAGTCAGAGGTGACCGGGTCCTAGTCTGACGCTTCCCGGATTCGTTCATGGTGGCGAATCACCTCATCAATGATGAAGCGCAGGAATTTCTCCGAGAATTCCGGATCGAGATTGGCGTCGCTGGCGAGCTGGCGCAACCGGGCGATCTGCTCTTTTTCGCGCGCGCCATCGGCCGGCGGCAGGTTGTTCATGGCCTTATATTCGCCGACAGCCTGGGTGACCTTGAAGCGTTCGGCCAGCATGAACACAAGCGCTGCGTCAATATTGTTGATGCTTTCCCGATATTGTTTCAGCTTTTCGTCCATGATTTGCCGCCTGATTTTCACCCGTTGGCAATTTTTTCCCACTTCTGCGGGACGCAATTGCAACAGGCCTTATTTCACTTGCCTTATCCCTAGTGACTTGCCACATCCGGTGCAACATGTCAGCAACAGTCCATCAATTCGGGCGGGATACCGCGCCTTCACTGGAACCCATCATGTCGCTGGTCGCCAGCGACATGAATCAGGTCAACAGCGTGATCCTCGACCGCATGCAGTCGGAAATCCCGCTTATTCCGGAACTTGCCGGCCATCTGATCGCAGGTGGCGGAAAGCGTATGCGTCCGATGCTGACGCTCGCAGCCGCGAAACTGATCGGTTATCCCGGCGACCGCCATTTCAAGCTCGCGGCAGCGGTAGAATTTATCCATACCGCCACCCTGCTGCACGATGATGTGGTCGACGGTTCGGATTTGCGGCGCGGAAAAACGGCAGCCAACCTCATCTTCGGCAATCCGGCAACCGTGCTCGTCGGGGACTTCCTGTTCAGCCGCTCGTTCGAGCTGATGGTCGAGGATGGCTCGCTGAAAGTGCTGAAAATATTGTCCAGCGCGTCCGCCGTGATCGCCGAAGGCGAAGTGAATCAGCTCACCGCCCAGCGCAAGATTGATACCAGCGAAGATCGCTATCTGGATATCATCGGTGCCAAGACAGCGGCCCTGTTCGCCGCTGCCAGCCGGATCTCGGCGGTTGTCGCGGAATGCGATGACGAAATCGAACTGGCGCTCGACAGCTATGGCCGCAATCTCGGCATTGCCTTCCAGCTGGTCGACGATGCGATCGACTATAGTTCCGACCGGGAAACCATGGGCAAGGACGCCGGTGACGATTTCCGCGAGGGCAAGGTGACCCTGCCGGTGATTCTGGCCTATTCGCGCGGCAGCGAGGAAGACCGGAAATTCTGGAAAGACGCGATTATCGGCCACAAGAGTTCGGACGATGATCTTGCCCGGGCAACCGGCCTGATCCGCTCAACCGGTGCGATGACCGATACAATGTCGCGGGCCCGCCACTACGGGCAGCGGGCAATTGATGCGCTGGGAATTTTTGCTTCCGGAAAAGCAAAGGATGCGATGACCGAAGCAGTTGAATTTGCGATCTCCCGCGCTTATTGAAGCGGTTCAGGACAGGAACAGAAAATGACCGCACGTATTTATCAGATTCCCAGAAATGCCATGCAGTCGGGCAGGGCGCTCACTGACAAATGGGTTCTGGAATTTGAACCGGCGGAGCCGCGCAAACCCGATCCGCTGACCGGCTGGGCAGGCTCGGGCGATACCCAGCGCCAGGTGCGTCTGAATTTTGATTCCTGCGATGCGGCCAAAGCCTATGCCGACAAGCATGCGATTGCCTATATGGTGATACCAACGCCGCACAAGACCCTGAAAATTCAGGCTTACGCCGACAATTTCCGCTAGCGGCCCTTCGGCCTGGCGCCGGTCGGCCTGTTCACGGCAATTGCAGCAACATCAGCAGCCGCACGTCGATCCCGGCATCTTCTTTTCGCTTCTGGGCGACAAATTCGTCCAGTTCGGCCAGCGCGACCCGATGGACGGTGATATTCTCTCCGTCGACCCCGCCTCCGTCGCTGACCTTGGTCAGTCCGTAGGCCTTGAACAGCGAAAAACTTTCCGACACCATACCGGGTGAGGAGTAAAACTCGCCGCAGTCTTCCATGGTCTGCGCGCGATAACCGGTTGCTTCTTCCAGCTCGCGCACCGCAGCCACTGACATTTCTTCGTCGGTATTATGGTCATGATCGCCGACCAGTCCCGCCGGCAACTCGATGCAGTTTTTGCCCAGCGGCACCCGATATTGCTCGACCAGCAGGACATGGCCGTCATCTATGGCGAGAATCACCGCAGCCTTGATGCCACGGCTCCGGGAAACATATTCCCATTTGCCGTCGCGCTTGGCCGTGACGAAGCGGCCTTCCCACATGATTTCGACCTTGCTGTCGTCGATCGCGCTCAAAGTTCGATCAGCCGATCGGGCAGTTCGTTCGGATTCTGGTCGGTCTTGGGAAAATGCTCTGACAGGACAATCCCCATCTGGCGCACCGACTCGGCCATGCCTTCACCCGGCGATCCTGTGCGCACCAGATCAATCATCGCGACCATCGCGTCGCCCCATGTTTCCGGAGCGACCTTGGCAACAATCGCTTCGTCGGCCACGATTTCCGCGCGATGTTCGCGCATCGACAGATAGAGCAAGATGCCGGTCCGTCCGACCGTGCGATGATCGGTCGAGACCCGGAACAGGGATACCGCGCGCCGCCGCACTCGGGCCTTCTTGATCGGTGGCGGGACGAGAATGAACAGCAACGGCTTCCAGATCAGGATCAGCCGGGTGCCGAAGAATTTCAGTGCGGTGAAAATGAACAGCGCCCAATAGGGCAGGGCGCTGATGCCGCTCCAGCCGCCCGACAGCCAGTCGATAATGCCCACATAGGCTTCCGGAAACAGGCTGATCACAAGCAGGGCTGTCAGCGCCACCAGCCCCGATATCGCCCAGGCGACATCGCCATAGCTATCGGATTCGCCGGTTACGATCGTGACGATTTCGCCGTCGGTCGATTTTTCGGCGAGCGAAACGGCCGACGTGACGATCTTGTGGTCGGCCGGTGTAAACTGGTTCACTTTTGCCATCACCAGCCCCCCGACGCGCCGCCGCCGCCAAAACTGCCGCCGCCTCCGCTAAAGCCGCCGCCGCCGAATCCGCCGCCGCCATGGCTGCCGCCGCCCCAGCTGGAGCCGCCGCCCCAGATGACAACCGGACCGGCCCCCCGCCGATAGCGTTTGCCACCGCGGTTGGAGAACATCGGGATGATGACGAAAAAGATCAGAACGAAGATCCAGAAGATGATGAGACCGATATTCTCGCCGCCGCCCTGGCTCGATTGCTGTTCCGCGTCCTTGGCGATCAGGCGCGCTTCGTCTTCGGGCAGTGTGAGTTGCGTTGCAATCCGGTCCACACCGGCAATAATTCCGCCCGCCATATCGCCATTTCTGAACTGGGGAAGAATATCATTCTGGATGATGACGCTCGACAGGGCGTCGGTCATGATGCCTTCCAGGCCATAGCCCACTTCGATGCGCACCTTGCGCTCATTGGGCGCCACCAGCAGGACCAGGCCATTGTCCTTTTCCGCATCGCCGTCAGCGCCCTGCCCGATGCCCCAGGTGCGGCCGAGCTGATAGCCATAGTCTGCAATATCATAGCCTTCGAGACTGTTGACCGTTGCCACCACAAGCTGCCGGTTGGACTGGGCTTCCAGTGCTTCCAGCTTCGCGGTCAACGCAGCTTCCTGCGCCGGATCCAGCAAGTCGGCCTGATCGACAACGCGGCCGGTGAGTTCCGGAAAGCTCTGGGCATAAGCCGGGCTGGCTATCGCCAGAAAGGCAACAGCCTAGCCGGCCAGAACGGTCTTTATCGATGCAAAGCTTCGCAGCGCAAGCACGCCTAGAATTTCACTTCGGGTGCTTCTTCCGCGCCTTCCGTCGTTGCCTGGAATGGTTCCATCGGTTTCGCGCCGTGAATGATTTTCGCGCCGATAATGTCGGGGAAAGTCCGGATCGTGGTATTATATTGGCGGACCGCTTCGTTATAGTCGCGGCGGGCAACATTGATCCGGTTTTCCGTGCCTTCCAGCTGACTTTGCAGCGCGAGGAAATTCTGGTTGGATTTCAGTTCCGGATAGGCTTCCACCGTGGCCATCAGGCGTCCCAGGCCCTGCGACAGCGCGCCCTGAGCCGCAGCATATTGCTGGACTTTCGCGGGATCATCGAGATCGTCGGCATTGAGCTGGATGGAAGTCGCCTTCGCCCGTGCTTCAACCACCGCGGTCAGCGTGTCCTGTTCCTGCGTGGCAAAGCCCTTCACGGTTTCGACGAGGTTCGGGATCAGATCGGCGCGGCGCTGGTAGCTGCTTTCCACATCCGCCCATTTCGCCTTGGCATTTTCTTCCGCTGTCGGCACGCTGTTGATGCCGCAGGCACTGAGCGACAAGGCGACGGCCGGAACCATCAGAAATTTGATCCATTTGTTCAGCATGTTCGAATACTCTCCATCCACACGGCGATGCACCGCTCCATGTGTGAAAAATAGGCGTGCAGAGGCGGATTTGCAACGGCTTCACTCGACAATTTGATAATTATCATACATTTACCGTCGGGTAGAACCGGGAAGGGACATAATATGATAGACGAATTCAAGACATTCATTCTCAAGGGCAATGTCCTCGATCTGGCCGTTGCCGTCATCATCGGCGCGGCCTTTGCGACGATTACCACGTCCCTGACCGAGGATATTCTCATGCCGATCGTCAGCGCCATTATCGGCGTTCCTGATTTTTCCCGCCTGTTCCTGCTGCTGGGCTCGCCGCCAGCGGATTATGCCGGCTCGATGACCGATTATGCAGCCCTGAAGGAAGCGGGCGTGCCGATGCTGGGATGGGGCCAGTTCCTGACCGTGGTGATAAACTTTGTCATTCTCGCGTTCATCATCTTCCTGATCGTCCGCTTTGCCAATAGGCTGATGGTGAAGAAGGAAGAGGCAGAAACGCCGCCAGCGGGGCCAAGCGAAGTCGACCTGCTCATCGAAATTCGCGACAGCCTGAAAAATCGGTGATTTCGGGCAGCCGATCACGTCGATCGTGAAAGGTGAAAAAGCGGGCGCTGAACACGTGCCGCGATAGGGATTATTTCTGTTGAGGAGCCTTGCGAGGATCGTACTGGAAATGTGCCAGGCGGCGACCCAAATTCCAAATAATAATCACGATATTACAATATGATGACTAAATTGCTCATTTTTTGAGATACATTCAAAAATTTCAATCCTATAGGCGCGCTCGGCTGGTTTGATTCGCAGCCATTTTGAACGACGATATGGGGACTAATTATTATGCGTAAATTCGCTGTTTTGGCTGCATCCGCAGCCGTATTCGCTTTGAGTGCTTGCAATGCTCCAGCTGAAGATGCTGTTGCAACCGACGAAGTTGCAACCGAAGAAGTTGCACCTGCTGAAGATGCAATGGCTACCGAAGAAGTTGCACCTGCTGAAGATGCTATGGCAACCGAAGAAGCTGCTCCTGCAGACGAAGCTGCTGCTCCTGCAGAAGAAGCTGTTACCGAGTAAGCCAATATCTGAAATTCCCTTTGGGGAACTAGAGGAGGGTCAATCAGGAAACTGGTTGGCCCTTTTTTTTGTACCTCGGGAACCAATCCGCTTCCGGCCTGTTGATGTCATCGAGGGGCCTATTTTGCTCCTTCAAAGCAATGAGGGAATAACATGCGTAAATTGATGATTTTGACCGCTTCGACTGCTGCTCTGGCGCTGAGTGCCTGTGCGCAGGAAGACACCAGTGGCGCGGAAACCGCAACCGAAGTGCAAGCCCAGGAAGCTGAGATGGAAGCAGATCGGCTCGACGAAGCCGCTGACAACGCGACTACCGAAGCTGGCGAAGAAATGATGGAAGACAAGGCTGAAGCCATGGAAGACAAGGCTGACGCCTTGGAAGACAAGGCCGACGCTGAAGAAGGCGTTCTCGCCCAGTAATCACGAATTCCCTTTGGGGAACTAGAGAGGGTCAACCGGGCAACCGGTTGGCCCTTTTTCTTGCCTGTGCACTGTTCATTCAGAATTAAATCCCTATATAGGGAGCGTCCGTTTCGACGGACTATGGTGATAAATGATGGCGTGTAATAGACACTACGGACCCGGGGGCAGTACCCGGCGGCTCCACCATTTCAGGCGATTTGCAGCAATGCGGCACGCCTTTGTTGATGGGGCCGAACTAGGATCGACGGGTGTTCAAAAACGTTATTTTTGCCCGGCCTGAGTATGCCGTGATTGCTCAAAACCTATAAGTGCAAACGATAATGAAGCACTCGCTATCGCTGCCTAACCCATTGACCTCACGGTCATAAGTTAGAAAGCTACGCGCGGTTGAACCCACCGGGCAACAGAAGGGAATTCAGCGGTTTGGAAGGCACCGGGCAACAGAAGCCTTCCACTCTTCCCAATTGACCGAGTCCATCGTGCCTGCACAGGAACCGACTGTGCTGCCGGGCTCGTTCAATATTCGGAGCTGTAAATCCGGTTGAGGTCGATCGCTTCGATCATCTTCGCACCGGCCATGAACACCGCACCGGTCGCTGCCAGAAACAGCAGCTTGCCGCCCCAGCCAGGATATTCGACCAGATAATGCTGCCCACGCTGGACCGCGCCAGTGGCGAGGGCGTAGGTGATGAGAAAAGCCTCAAATTTGGTCTTGATAACAAACAGCCGCTTGAATTTTTTCCACATGCCAGATTCACAGCAAGGGCCGTGCCAAGTCCAGAAAACCGGTATTTCCTGAAAAATAATATGGTAAACTGTAAGTTAACCCGACAGCCGCTGCGCTTCAGTGATCGAGATCGGAAAGCTGGCAAATATCCAGAAGCCGGTTTCTGGCCTCGCGAATGGTGGCGATCAGTTGTGGATCGGAAAGTTGTCCGGGATTGATCGATTCCGGCCAATATTCTGCGACAGTTCGGGCAATCTCGTCCAGCTTCTGCGACGTAGCCATGAATCTGGGGTCAACCTTCGCGGGATCGGCAACGACGCGCAGGCGCAAACAGGCCGGCCCGCCCCCGTTGGCCATGGACTGGCGAACATCGACCGGGCAAAGCCGCCGTATCGGGCCGTTGCCCGCCACCAGGTCCGTCAGATAGCGCCAGACTGCAGCATTTTCGCGGGCCTCGCTCGGCAGGATCAGCGCCATGCCCCCATCCTCGGGAAGCGTGACCAGTTGTGCATTGAACAGATAGGATTTGATGGCATCCGCCAGGCTGACCCGGTCGGCCGGCACGATGATGATCTCCGCGTCCGGCATCGCCGACCGGATCGCACCATAGAGCCTGTCGGGCTGCTCGAATGCCTGTTCATGGGTGAACAGCACCCGTTCGTTGGCCACGGCGACGACATCGTTGTGAAAGGCTCCTGCGGCAATCGCGACCTCTGCCTGCTGGGCAAATATCGCGCGGTCCGGGCCTAGCCCATGCTTGCGGGCCACCGCCTTGCTCGCCTCGATATGCTGGCGCGCGGGAAACAGGCCGCCACTCTTGCCATAGACAAATATCTCGATGCCGGGCGCGTCATGGCCCCGGCAAAGCCGCATATGATTGGCGGCTCCTTCATCGCCGAACGGCGACGGCACCGGTGCATGCACCGCAAAATGATCGTCGTTCGCAAACGCGAGCTTCAGCTCCGCCAGCGTGCCCGGCCATTCGTGGCTGCGGTGCGGCATGGTTTGAAGATTGGCCACGGTAAGATGACATTTGCCGTCGATTGCGTCCGGCGCCGGTGACACGGTCGCGGCATTGGCCGCCCACATCGAAGAGGCGGAAAAGGCCGCCGCGCGCAAATGCGGTTCGGCGTCTGCTATGGTCGTCGCCAGACTGCCGAGCCACGCTTCATTGGGCCGGTCCAGCGGCATGAAAAAGCCCTGCGCCAGGCCCAGGTCCAGATTGTGCTGCATCTTGGCAATACCCTGCAGCGCGGCCTCTCTGGGATAGGCGGTTTCACCGGCATGGGTCGAGGAGGCAATATTGCCGACGCTCAGCCCGGCATAATTGTGGCTGGGTCCGATAATGCCATCGAAATTGATTTCGACCAGCGCGCTCATCGCGGCACATGCCAGATCGTGTCGCCGACGCTCAGGCCGATATTTTTGGCGGCCTCGGGATCGATGGTGACGCCTTCGCCATTTTCGGTGACCATCGCATAGGTTGCCTGAAAAGTCTCCAGCGCACCTGTGGAGATAATCGACTTGATTTCGCCCTCCTCGATGGAGGTGATCGCCGCCGATTTGGCATTGCGAATACTCGTCACATCATTGGTCTTTGCAACCATCGTCGGGCCGCCGTCAAAAATATCGACATAGCCGTCATAGGAGAAATTTTCATTTTCCAGCATCCGCATCGCCGCCCGGCCGCTGGTGTGCGGTACGCCGATTACGGTTCGCGCAGATTCGCTGAGCATCGCGGTATAGATCGGATGTTTCGGCATCAGGTCCGCGATGAACTGGTTGCCGTGGATGGCATTGAAATAATCGGCCTCCTGGAAACTCATGCCAAAGAAACGGCCGGCAAGGCCGTCCCAGAAGGGTGATCCCCCCGCCTCGTCGATAACGCCCCGGAGTTCGGCAAATATCTTGTCGCCGAAGCGGGAGCGATGTTCCTTGATGAACAGATAGCGGCTGCGCGCCAGCAACATGCCGAGACCGCCAGCGCGTTCGCCCGGATGCAGGAACAGGCCGCCGACTTCGCTGGCACCCTCCAGATCGGTCACCAGGCTGAGCATCTGGGCGCTGAACGTCCGGTTCAGCTCCTTGCTGGTCTGTGACAGGGTGCTGAGGCGATAGGAATAGAAGGGCCAGGTCTGCCCGACCTTGGTGAACAGTTGCGAAGTGCCGCGCACCGCTCCGGTTTCGACATTTTCCAGCACCATGATGAACAGGTCGTCACCATGTGCCTCGGTATCACGCTGATAGGCACGCTCGGACCGTTCCAGCTTCTGGGTCAGCGATCCCCGGTCTGCCGGCAGGTTGGTAAAGCCGCCACCCGTCAGTTTCGCCATTTCGTAAAGATGCTGCAGATCTTCGATCCGCGCTGCACGTATCCGGAAACTCATAATCCTCCCTTTTCGGCGATCCGCATGATCGTCAGCGCCGACAATTGTGTCCGTTCGACCAGACTTTCGGTAATCAGATATTCGTCGGAACTGTGGATCGCTCCGCCCCGGACCCCCATAGTGTCTACCACGGGAATGCCGCAAGCCGCGATATTGTTGCCATCGCAGACCCCGCCGGTGCCGCGCCAGTTGATGTCGAGGCCCAGCTCTGAGCCGCATTGCTTCACCAGTCCGAAAAGCTTCTCTGCCTGCGGATCGATCGGCTTTGGCGGACGCCCGAAGCTGCCATGGCAATGGACGCCGAGATCATGCGCCTCGGCAATATCCCTGACCAGCCGGTCGAGCGCGCCTTGCGCCTGTTCCTGGTCGGCGAGCGCCTTGGGCCGGAAATTGACCCGCAAGATGGCATGATCGGGCACCGCATTGTTGGGTCCGCCGCCGTCGATCTTCGCCGGATTGACGCTCAGGCCTTCGCGGTGCAGCGCCTTCAATTGCAGCGCCATGTCGGCCGCCGCGACCAGCGCGTTACGCCCCTCGTCGGGATTGCGACCGGCATGGGCGCTCTTGCCGGTGAAGATGATCGAGAAATTGCCGCTGCCGCCGCGCTCCCCGGCCAGGGTGCCGTCGGGCAGGGCGGGCTCGTAAGTGAGAGCCGCCGTCTTGCCTCTGGCCAGCCGCTCGATCAGCGACGCGGACGAACCAGAGCCCACTTCCTCGTCGCTGTTGATCATCACGTCATAGCCGATACGGCTGGCATGCGGGCTTTGCTCAAGCAATTGCAGCGCGCCGAGCATCACCGAAATGCCACCCTTCATGTCGGCCAGGCCCGGGCCGTTCAGGACACCGCTTTCCAGTTCCTTGATCTGTTGAAACGCATGGTCCGCCGGAAATACCGTATCCATATGACCGGTCAGCAGGATGCGCACGGCGGCCTCCGGGCGAACCGATGTCACCAGATGCTGACCGCGCTGTACCTGATCCACCGAGCCATCGCCGCGCACCGCCTCGACGGGGGCAGGATCGACCAGCCTGGTGTCGCCGGGGAGGACAGAAAAGGCGTCGGCCAACATGCTCGCGACCCTTTTCAGACCGTCAAGATTGGTGGTGCCGGTGTTGATCGTTGCCCATTCAATCGTGCGTGGCAACAGGGGCAGGGCGGTCGCTCCCTCGAGCGTCGCCTGTTCGGGTAGGGAATCTGCTTTCATCTGAAACCGATAGCATTTGTGACCCGGCCATGCCACCCGCTCTGTTCCCGGAAAAAGCCTGTCCTACACAGGGGCGGATCATTATAGTTGCGATACCGGTCCGCGCTGGGCGGAACTTCCTTTTTCCACAGGAGTAACCCATATGCATGCGAACGCAATCCAGATCGAAACCATCTTCGTAAGGAACCAAGAAGACCGAAATAAGGCTCTGAATTCAGGAAGTTTTCTGGGAATTGTGGTGACTTTCGTCAGTGGAGAGACAAAAATTCTTTGAACACTGTAAAGATTGTAAAGTTCATGTCGGGGACGTTCATTTTGTGCCTCCCATTTACAGCTTGAAAAAGAGCCGCCATAGACGGCAGCGATTCCTCCCCGGAAAATTTTGAAAGCTCGCGGCGTACCTTGTACGCTCCGGATAAATGCATTTGAACGAGGAAATATTATGTCCGAATATGTCAGCCAGAACGGCATCCAGATCGCCCGGCAACTGTTCGATTTCGTCAACGAACGTGCCCTGCCGGGAACCGGCGTGGACGGCGCGAAATTCTGGGCCGGATTGGCGGACCTGCTGGGCACATTCGCACCGCGCAACGCGGAGCTGCTGGCCAAGCGCGAAAAGCTGCAGGCCCAGATTGACGCCTGGCATATCGAACGCAAGGGGCAGGCGATTGATCAGAATGAATATCAGGGCTTTTTGAAGAACATCGGTTATCTGGTTGAAGAGCCAGCCTCTTTTTCCATCACGACCGAAAATGTAGATCCGGAAATCGCGACCATGGCCGGCCCGCAGCTGGTGGTGCCGTCGCTCAATGATCGCTTTGTTCTCAACGCCGCCAATGCCCGCTGGGGCAGCCTTTACGACGCCTTCTACGGGACCGATGCGCTGGACGCACCACCGGCCAAGCCGGGTGGCTATGATCCGCAGCGCGGCGCTGCCGTTATTGCGGCAGCAAAAGCCTTTCTCGACGAAGCATTCCCTCTCTCGACCGGTTCATGGACCGATTACACGGGTGGCGAACCGGATTTGGCCGAACCGTCGCAACTCGTGGGACGAAATGGGCAATCTTTGCTGCTCAAGCATAACGGACTGCATGTCGAAGTCGTGATCGACCCGGCGCACCCGATCGGCAAGGATGACCCGGCCCATATCGCCGATGTCCTGATGGAAGCCGCGCTGACCACGATCATCGACATGGAGGACTCGGTCGCGGCGGTCGATGCCGAGGACAAGACCCTGGCCTACAGCAACTGGCTCGGCCTGATGCGCGGCGATCTCGATGCCTCCTTCGAAAAGGGCGGCAAGATGGTGGAACGCAAGGCCAATCCGGACCGGGACTATGTCGATCTCGACGGCAAGGCTTTCACGCTGCCAGGCCGCAGCCTGATGTTCGTCCGCAATGTCGGCCACCTGATGACCAACCCGGCGGTCCTGCTGGCCGATGGCACGGAAGCGCCGGAAGGCCTGCTCGACGGCGTCTTCACCAGCCTGATCGCGATGCACGATATCAAGGGTCTGGGCGATCTGCGCAACAGCCGTGCCGGCTCGATCTATATCGTCAAACCGAAGATGCACGGCCCCGAAGAATGCGCCTTCACCAACGACCTGTTCGATGCGGTGGAAGATCTGCTCGGTCTCGACCGCAACACGATCAAGGTCGGGGTGATGGACGAGGAACGCCGGACCTCCGCCAATCTTGCGGCCTGTATCCACGCCGTCAAGGACCGTGTCGTGTTCATCAACACCGGCTTCCTCGACCGCACCGGCGACGAGATCCACACCTCGATGCAGGCTGGCGCGATGCTGGCCAAGGGCGATATCAAGAAAAGCGACTGGATCACCGCCTATGAACAGCGCAATGTTGCCATCGGCCTGGCCTGCGGCATGTCCGGCAAGGCGCAAATCGGCAAGGGCATGTGGGCGGCGCCCGACATGATGGCCGACATGATGGAACAGAAGATCGGGCATCCGAAGACCGGCGCCAACACCGCCTGGGTGCCAAGTCCGACGGCAGCGACGCTGCACGCGATCCACTATCACCGGGTCAATGTGTTCCACCGGCAGAAGGAAGTCGCGGGCGAGGGCATCGCCCCGCTCCAAAAGCTGCTGACCATCCCGCTCGCCGACGGCCACAACTGGTCGGCCCAGGAGATCGAGCATGAACTGGACAACAATGCCCAGGGCATATTGGGCTATGTCGTGCGCTGGATCGACCAGGGCATCGGCTGTTCCAAGGTCCCCGACATCAACGACGTCGGCCTGATGGAAGACCGCGCGACCCTGCGCATTTCATCGCAGCATATGGCCAACTGGATGCTGCACGGCGTCTGTTCGGCGGAGCAGGTCGACGCCGCGCTGCTGCGGATGGCGGCCAAGGTCGATGGCCAGAATGCGGGCGATCCGCTGTACCGGCCGATGGCGCCCAATCCGGACGGCAGTCTGGCGTTCCAGGCAGCGCGGGATCTGGTGTACAAGGGCGTCGAGCAGCCCAGCGGCTACACCGAACCCCTGCTGCATACCTATCGCCGGAAACTGAAGGCTGCGGGCTAGGGCACCGGGGAAAGAAAGCGGGCGATCGCGACAAATTCGTCGACGCTGACCGTCTCGGGTCGCCTCGAACTGTCGATCCCCAGGCTTTCAAGCGCGTCCAGCGCTCCGGCCATGCCTTTCAGGCTCTGCCGTAGCATCTTGCGGCGCTGACCAAAGGCGGCCTGGGTGAGATCGGCGAGCACCTTGGGGTTTACGCCCTCCGGCTGGGCCTTGGGCACCAGATGCACGATCGCCGACATCACCTTCGGCGGCGGCGTGAAGGCCGAACGATGGACCGTCATCGCCAACCGGGCCTCGCAGCGCCATTGCGCCAGAATCGAGAGCCTCCCGTAGGCCTCGCTGGCCTCGCGGGCAACGATCCGGTCGGCAACCTCGCGCTGGAACATCAGGGTCAGCGACTGCCATTGCGGCGGCCACTGCGGTTCGGACAGCCACTTGACCAGCAGCGCCGAACCGACATTGTAGGGCAGGTTGGAGAGGATGTGGAAAGGCTCGTCAAACAGGTTGGCCAGATCGATCTTCAGGGCATCATCATCAATGACGGTGAGCTGGCTGGGAAAATGCTCGCCCAGTTCCGCCAGCGCCGGCAGGCAGCGCCGGTCGCGCTCGACCGCGGTTACCCGCGCCCCGGCCTGCAGCAGCGCCCGGGTCAGACCGCCTGGTCCGGGTCCCACTTCAAACACGGTTTGCCCGTCCAGGTCACCGGGAACCGCGGCGATCCGGTCGAGCAACTGCATGTCGAACAGGAAGTTCTGGCCCAGCGCCTTGTTCGCGGACAGGCCATGTTTCTTGATCACCTCCCGGAGCGGGGGCAGGGCGACCGACGGTTTCAATGGCCGCAAATCTGACGGTTGGTAACGGCGGTAGCGGCCATCTGGATCGCTGCGATCATGGATCGGGGATCGGCAATATCCTTGCCGGCAATATTGAAGGCGGTGCCATGATCGGGGGACGTCCGGACAATCGGCAGCCCGAGCGTGATATTGACGCCGTCGAAAAAGTGCAGGGTCTTGAGCGGGATCAGCGCCTGGTCATGATAGGGACACAGAGCAACATCATATTTGATCCGGGCTTCCTCGTGGAACATCGTGTCTGCGGGAAGCGGGTCGGTGATGTCCATTCCCTGTTCGCGCAGCTGATCAATCGCCGGTTGCATGATCCGCTGTTCTTCATTGCCAAGATTGCCGCTCTCACCGGCATGCGGATTGAGCCCGGCCACGGCGAGACGCGGTTTCTCGATGCCGAAATTGCGCACCATCGCCTTTTCCGCCGCGCGAGCGCAAGCGATGATCAGCTGCTCGGTAAGATGGTCCTGAACATCCTTCAGCGCAATATGGGTTGTCATCGGGACCACGCGCAAGGTCGGCCCCGCCAACATCATCACGGCATTCTCCCGGGCGATGCCGCAGCGTTCCGAAACAAATTCGGTCTGACCGGGATAGCGAAAGCCGATCTTGTATAGCTGTGTCTTTGACACGGGCGCGGTGATCACCGCGCCGGCATCTCCCGAGCGGGCCAGCCCGCAGGCAATCTCGAGAGCGTGAAGCGAACATTGCGCGCTGTCCAGCGTCGCCTCTCCGGGCACGGCGGCCGCCGCTTCATGGATGTGGAGAACAGGCAACGCCTGCTGGAATATATCGCTGGCTTCCACCGGTTGGCCAATTTTGCGGACCGGAATGTCGGACAGATTTTGAAAGTCGGCAAAATTCCCGATGGCAAAGAACGGCTTGAGCCCGGCAGCCACGCGCTGCTTCCAGCTCTTTCCGATGATTTCCGGTCCGACCCCGGCGGGGTCCCCGCAGGAGATGGCAAATGGCTTGGCGTCCCAATCCACCATTAATTATATTCGATGATGGCGTCGCGTCTCAGATCGCGCAGATAGATTTGCGCCCGTTTGTTGACACGCTCGTTTTCCAGTCGGGACATGATCGCGTCGAACGATGGGGCCGAAGCGGTTTGCGGATCGTCCCGTCCACAAAGAATCAGAACCCGAACCCCGTCTTCGACCGAACCGAAAGGCTGACTGGCCTGACCGATCTGCAGCTGCGCGATGGCACCCTGCAAGGCCGCAGGAAGATCACGCAACTTTACCTGATCATTGTCGACAACGCTGGCACCCAGTCGAGCCGCCACTTCATTGGCTGCGCCACAGCCCTTGATCGCCTGAGTCGCCGTGGCAAATTGCGCGGCTTGTTCGGCGGCCTGCTTCTCGGTGATGCCTTCCGGAAAGCTGATGGCAAGTTGTTTCAGACTGAGCAAAGCATTGCGGGGATCAGCGGTAAGCACCTGGCGCGAATCAATCAGATAGAGAATGGAGAATCCGCCCGGCACTTCGACCGGACCTACAACCTGTCCAACCTGCATCTGCTCCGCCGCTTCGGCGAGAGTCTGCGGCAATTGTGCGGGACGGACCCAACCGAGGTCACCCCCGGTCGCGGCGGTCGAGGCTTCTGAAAACTGGCGGGCATAGGCGACAAAGGAGCCACCGCCACGGATCTGCTCCAATATCTTGCGCATGTTTTCTGCGACTTGCGGTGCCGTTTCCTGTGTCGCCGACATATAGATTTCGCCGATACGGAATTCTGTAGTGCCCTTGGACGCTTTCAGCCGTTCGATGATCGCGTTGACCTCTTCATCGCCAACATTGATGAACGGCTGGATGTTCCTGCGGAGCAGACGGCTCCACGCCAATTCACCCTTGATTTGGCGTTTAAGGGTGTCGGTGGACGATCCCTGGGTACGCAAATATTGATCGAATGCGTCGAGATCCTGTTTGAAATTTTGCTGCGCGACCTGACGGAAAGTGGCATCCACTTCGTCGTCCGAAATGCTGATTTCATTGGCCTCGGCTTCCTGAATTTGCAGGGTTTCGTCGATCAGATTCCGGAGTACCTGAAGCCGCAGGCGCTGCTTTTCTTCCTCGGAAACTTCGCCGCCATTGGCGGCCACTATCAGCGCCAGGCGCTGACTGACATCGGTTCCGGTTATGATGTCACCGTTGACGATCGCCGTAGCCCGGCGAACATTCGGATCATTTTTGCCGAAGATTGTCAGTTCATCCGGAATATCCAGTCCGGTTTGCGGCAGCGATGCGTCTGCGACCGTCTGGCTGGCGGATGGTGATGCACCTGCAATCGCAAGCGCAGTGATCATCATCGCCTTAGTTTTAAAACCCCGGATTTTCAGACTCAATAAATTCATTTTATGTTTCTTCTCAAATAGAAGGAGTAATTTCAGACAGCAAATAGCAATTATCTGCTGAACCCAATATGAGCGGGTCAACCCGTTTGAAGCTCCCTTACACGCCCAGATTGCGCAAGGCCAGACGGAACAGGAAAGTGCTGCCGCGGCGCGCATCGCCAGTATCTTCGTAGTCATAGCGCCAGGTGACGCCCATGGACAGGCAGCCATCGTCATAGGCAACGCCAAGGCGATGTCTGACGGGATCAAAGCCATCGGCCATAGAAATCGGGTCTTCGGCAGGGTCGGTCAGATCAATGATTGCGGAACCAAAAACCGACCAATATTGATCAATCTGGAAGCGCCCCCCAATCCGAACTTCCTCGCGGTCCCTCAGGTCTTCCAGCCCTTGTCCGATATTGCGGTTCAGACGGAGGTACCCGATTTGAGCATAGGTGCCCTTTGAGCCTATGGTCGCATCGATCTCATTCCTCCGCACTGCCAGATTATCTTTGTCCAGCCGGAACCGGTGGGTGAATTTTACGATATCCTTGAAACGAACATTGGTGCGGCCGACAATATCTGAAAAACGATCGGAGAGTCCGGTTCCTTCGGGAACGATATTGTTGTTGTTTTCGAGCCGGTAGCTCTGGCCGACGATCGTGTTTACCTGCAGATTGGGACGATTGATCTCCCATTCCACCCCATAGGTTGCGCGCACGTTATCCTCATAGCGATCATAGCCGGGGAACCGGTTGAGGGAGAAAAGATTGGTGTCTTCCAGATCCACCGCGCGCGAATCTTCATTCGGCACAGCCAGATTGGCCAGGCCGGGCGTGGCGACGATCTGAAAACGCGGCGTGATCGTCTGGGTCCCGCCGAAAGCCTCGCCAATAAGTGGCCACTTTATGTCAATGGCTGCCGTGGCAAGGGCACGTGTCTGCCAGCCGCTTTGGCCGCGATAGATAGCCGTTTCATTGAGGGCATTGTCGTCGCTATGATACACGTCCCCGCGAACAAGACCGGTCAAAGTGATTTCCTGACCCCAATTGGTCAACTTGCGCATGTCCCAGCGGGCCAGTCCGAAGGCGCGTTGGGTATCCTGCCCTTCGCTGCGCCCGATCGCCAGGGTGTTTGCCTGAACTTCCAGTCGACCGCCGAGAATAGGCTCGTCGAACCGCTTGCGATAGTCCATCACCGGCAATGCGACGGGAACGCGGTTTTGCGGATCGTTCACCCGCAATGTCTGGAATGCCCAGCCTGCCAGAGAAAAATAGCTGCTGTTGCTGATCCGCTCGACATTGATTGTGGAGCGGAGGCTGTCATCATCGCTGATATCGTAGCGCCGGAGGAACGTCCGGTCTGACACGATGCGGGCCGATTGCGAAATCGTCCATTTGTCATCCAGCCGGAATCGGCCACTGGTCTCGAAATAGCCCCGGAAATCTCGCTCTGCATTAGCCGAGACTTGCGGTGTACCTGTCGGAATACGCGAGCCGTAGGTGGCATAACCGGTGAGCTGGAAGGCGCCTTTTTCGTCGAGATTTCGAAAGGTGCCACTGACCAGCGGAGCCACATTCGTGAACACCTGCGTGGCGACTAGCGCATCCTGGTTGGGCGCGATGCTGAAATAATAAGGCACTGTTACGCCGACGCCGTTCACCGTGTCGAATTTGATGTCCGGGACGAGAAGGCCGCTGCGATTTTCATCGCTGACCGGATGTGAAAGGCCGGGCAATGGAATAACGGGCAGCCCAAAAATCTCGATGCGGGCGCCCTCGTAATTGACCCGTTTCTTGACCGGATCATAAATCACTTTAACCGCCTTGATCTGCCAACTCGGGTTTTTCGGACATCCCTCCTCGGTCACCACCGCACAGGCGGTATAAGCGGCATTGCTGAGTGCAAGAGTGCCGTCGGCATAACGTTCGCTGCGACGTGCGGCCAATCTGCTTCCGTCCTCGAGAACGAGCAGAAGATTGTCAACGGCACCGTCGCGCAGGCTGTCGGTCAGTTCTATCCGGTCGCCATAGGCAACATCGCCGTCCGGGCTGATAGACCGGATATTACCTTCTGCCACGACAGCACCGGTTTTGCGGTTCCAGAAAACCTGATCGGCACGCAATTTATAGCCGTCGCGATTGAGGATCACATTGCCTTCTGCCGTGACCTTGTCATTCTCGAAATCATAGTCAATTTTGTCAGCGCTGAATTCGATTTGATCATCTTGCTGATCCGGCGAGGCAGGAGTGTCGCTCTGAATCTGGCTCATGGCGGACGCCGGCGTCAATGCAGCCAAAGACAGGGTCAAAAGGGCGAGTGAAGATTTCATCGACTGGCTCAACCTGCTTTTAGCCCCATTTTGAACAGCATCAAATATCGCACTGTCCACCTTCCGATCGCCTATTGCACCAGATTGGCTGGTCTGCAAATTTTCTTTGACAGATTCTGATGAACAGACGCTTGACCACAAAAGCAAGACGGTGCAGCAACGGGGCACGATAGAATGATTGTCGGTCCCTCAATGAACGAAGTCGGATCGACGAGTGAACCACCGAGGCTTTTCACTCCTCAGCAATAAACAAGGACTTTTTCCCGATGATTTTCAACTTTGCCAGCCAGCGGCCAGCAGATGCCGACGCGATAATTTTTGCGATCACCAAGAATGGATTGGACGATTTTGAGCTAAAGCTCGAGCAAGCGGACATGGTGAAAGCCGGCGCAAAATCGGCGCGTTTTGAGGGGAAGCTTGGCGAAATCTTTGAAACCTTCGTGACCGAAGCAGGCAAAACCCTGCGGGTCGTCTTGACGGGACTGGGCAAAGGCAAGGCAAGGGATGCCGAATCCGCGGGGGGATCAGCCATCGCCAAAATTCTGGCATCCGGCTCCAGGCATGCGGCCATCGATCCCTCGGGCCTCGATGAAGCGCATCTGGCAAAATTGCTGTTCGGTGCGAAATTGCGCAGCTGGCGGCATGACAAATATCGGACCACCATGCCGGAGAAGCAAAAGGTAACCCTTGAGCAGATCACAGTGCTTGATGAGCATATGGAAAGTGCCAAAGCCTGGCAGGATCTGTCTGCGGTGGCCGATGGCGTCGCTCTGACCCGCGAGCTGGTCGCCGAACCGGCGAATCGCATCTATCCCGAAAGCTTCGTCGAGCGCTGCGAGGAACTGAAGGACCTCGGTGTTGAATTTACCGTACTCGGCTGGGACGAAATGGAAAAGCTCGGCATGGGTGCGCTGCTTGGGGTCTCTCAGGGATCGGAACGTCCGCCGCGATTGCTCGCCATGCGCTGGGACGGCACCAACGGCGCCCAGAAAACACCGCTGGCTCTTGTCGGCAAGGGCGTCACGTTCGATACGGGCGGCATTTCACTGAAACCCGGTGCCGGCATGGAAGAGATGAAATGGGACATGGGCGGGGCTGGCGCCGTTGCCGGAACCATGAAAGCACTCGCTGGCCGCAAGGCGAAGGCGCATGTGGTTGGCATTTGCGGGCTGGTCGAGAATATGCCTGACGGCAAGGCGCAGCGGCCCGGAGACGTTGTCACCAGCATGAACGGCCAGACGATCGAGGTGATCAACACTGATGCGGAAGGGCGTCTGGTATTGTGCGACGCGATGCACTGGACGCAGGAGACATTCAAACCGGACGTGATGATCGATCTGGCGACGCTGACCGGGGCGATGATCATCGCGCTGGGCAACGAGCATGGCGGCTGTTTCAGCAACGACGATGGTCTCGCGGCAGATTTGCTTGATGCGGGCAAGGAATCCGGGGATCCGCTGTGGCGGCTGCCGATTGGCCCGGCCTATGACAAGCTGATCAATTCGCCGATCGCCGACATGAAAAATGTCGGGCCGCGCGGAGCGGGATCGATTACGGCAGCGCAGTTTCTCAAGCGGTTCGTCAAGGACGGCGTGAAATGGGCGCATCTCGACATTGCCGGCATGGTCTGGGCCGACAAGGCCAGCCCGGTCTGGGAAAAGGGTGCGACCGGCTATGGCGTCCGGCTGCTCAACCAATATGTCGCGGACCATTTCGAAAATGGCGCTGATTGAAGGGCCTGCAGCGAAGTCTGACCGGAAGGTTGCGAAGGTGTCGCGGTGCGTGTTGATTTTTACCATCTGACCCGGGATCCGGCGGAAAGGCTGGTGCCGATGCTGGCCGGCAAGGTGCTGGATGCTGGAAAGCGGCTGTTGCTGCTGGTGCCCGACGAAGCGGCTGGCGCGGCGCTCAGCGATGCCCTGTGGAGCGCGCAGCCGGCCAGCTTCCTGGCCCACGATTTTGGCGGATCTGCGCGGCAGGCGGACCAGCCGATCCTGCTGTCCGACCAGTGCGATCCGGCCAACGGGGCGTCCTACATCATCCTGTCGGACGGCCGGTGGCGGGACGAGGCGCTCGCCTTCGAGCGGGCCTTCCTCCTGTTCACCGCCGGGCAGATCGACCATGCGCGCACCGTCTGGCGGCAATTGAGCGCCAGTGAAGTTGTCACTCCGCGCTACTGGAAGCAGGATGGTGGCCGCTGGGTGGAGGGTCCGTAATCCTGCGGTTTCCACCGGCGGCCAGGACCGGGGCCGAATCGAAAACTTGCCATGTTGCAGTGCAGCGGCTAAGGGCGGCGCAAACCTAGTCTATCCCCGAATTTATGGAGCAATATCATGGCCGTGACACGGACATTTTCGATCATTAAACCAGACGCCACCCGCCGCAATATCACCGGTGCCGTCACCAAGATGCTGGAAGAAGCCGGCCTGCGCGTTGTCGCATCCAAGCGCATCCACATGACCCGCGAACAGGCCGAAGGCTTTTACGCGGTCCACAAGGAACGCCCCTTCTTCGGCGAGCTGGTCGACTTCATGATCAGTGGCCCCTGCGTTGTCCAGGTTCTGGAAGGTGAAAACGCCATGCAGGTCAACCGCGACATCATGGGCGCCACCAATCCCGCCGACGCCGCTCCCGGCACGATCCGCAAGGAACTGGCCGAAAGCCTGGAAGCGAACACGGTGCACGGCTCCGACAGCGAGGAAAATGCGGCGATCGAGATCGCCTATTTCTTCAAGGATGATGAAATCGTCGGCTAACTCCGTTTGCAAATCATGCGAATTTGGGCGCCCGGTTGCAGATATGCGGCCGGGCGTTTTTTTTGCAGTGAAAGGGCTCGACGGGCGGGGTTGAAAGAGAATCTTCTGCGACGATCACCTTTGGGATTTACCCATTGCAAACACTTCTTCGATCATCCTGGTTTCAGGCAATATATAGACTACGCCCGTCGTCCCGTCGAAAGCAGGCATGATCAATTTGTCGTAAAAGTCGACCGGAACGTTGATGCAGCCGTATGAAATACGATTGTCGAGCGGCGTGGACGAGGCGAGACGCTGACGCCGGCGATCTTTGACGTTACCGGTTATCACGCGATGAAGAGAGAGTGCCAGGTCATAATCCACCCACAAGATATCCTGCGTATAATCGTTGCCGAGCGAGGCGATAAATCGTCCGGCTGGCGTGGTTCGCTCTTTCGGGCTGATGGTCGACAGCTTTCGCTGGCCGATCCCGGAAACGCCATCGTCGCCCAGTCCCAAACCCAGCAGCGCCGCTGCCGCACCTCGAAACTGCGCGTGCATGTCAAACAGATATACCCGCGCATTGATCTTGTCGATTATGACAAACGGACGCTCTCCATTGTCGCCGGTCGCCACTACCCAATCTGCGACCCGTTTGGCATCCCTTGAAACCATCTCTCCCTGAAAGTCGGCAACCTTGGGCGGCTGAGCCGTCGGTGCCGAACTCACTGGCGGCGAGGCTGCGACGAGTTGCGGGCAGGCGAGGCCAACCGCCAGCATCACGAAATAATATATACGAGACATCGCTTCTTCCCCAGTGATATCAATGCCGCGATTGTTTGACGGGATAGACCGGCACAGGAGGTTTTACCGGAGGCAGAAGTGCGGGGGCAACTTCTTCAACTGGAGCGGGCGGAGTGGGCACCTCAACGACCGGCATTCTCACACCCGTATCGAGAATCGCCAGTTCCACCCCATTTGGCAATCCGACCAAGGCCGGTGTAAAGGCAATCGCCGGAGCGAGCGCAACAATCGGCGATATCGGCGGCGGTGTTGGAGTTGGCGTCGGCGCCGGAGTCGGCGCAGGTGTTGGCGTCGGAGTGGGAGTGGGTGTTGGCGTTGGAGTTGGAGTTGGCGTCGGTGTCGGTGTTGGGGTGGGCGTCGGAGCCGCGGAGATCGTGCCTCGCGTCCTGAAACTGGCTGTGCAGCAGGCAGCAGCCAGGATATATTGATCGGCATTGGGCCCGCCAAGCGTATAACCGCTGTACGTGATCCCGATATCGGTTCCCACTTCGCCGCTATCGAAGGTCGCAGTGGCGTTGGGGCCTGCAATCAGGGTAACCCCATCCGGAAGCCCCGACTCCGCCGTGCTGTTGAAGCCGTTCAGGACCGCGTTGTCCGTGCCATCGTCAACCCGGTCTCCGTTCGGAAAGACCAGCATTCGCTGCGTGAGCGCTGCGCCTTCCGTAAGCACAAACTTGGTCGAGAAATCCGTCGGTGCGGAGTAGGAGACCGGATTATAGGCGATGGTGACAGGAGCGACCGTAACGGTCGTCGGCGGTGCGAGCGGAGCGAATATGATGGTCCCTCCACCTACGCCAGGTCCGGTTCCGTCCGCCCCGGCGATCAGCGTCAGGCCTACCGGCGAGCCCAGGCTCTGGGCGGGAATCGTGCTCCCCCTCGTTAGCGTGACGGCTGCGTCGATGTGGACGTCGTGCCCAGCGCACAAGACGATGTTACCATCGGTGGTGGTAATCGCATGGTGGACGTTCACATTCTGCCCGGCGTTCAGGATGATGCTGCCGTTGGTCGTTGTCAGCGCCGCGTCCACGTTGATGTCGCGGCCGCAACAGGCAACGATATTGCCATTGGTGGCGGTAATCGCGGCATTGATGTTGAGATCGCGGAATGCGTTGAGCGTCAATGTCGTCGCATCGCCGGACGCTGTCCATGCAATCGCATCATTGACGTGGATGTCACCATTGCCGGGGGTCATCACACCATCGACGGGCATGGTACTGATCACGACATTGTTGGTAACCAACTGGGCGGAAAGCGTTGCACCGGTTATATTTCCGCCAATAGCCGCGATTGTGAAGTCGGCCGGGTCAATGAGCCAGGTACCGGTAGTGCCTGAGGGTGCGGCCGTGGTAATCCGGGCGCCGTTGGCGATATTGACATTCGCTGCGGACGTTTCGATGAAACCGCCATTCCCGCCATTGGGCGCACTTGCGTCGAGAACACCGCTCATATTGAGCGTTCCGCTTTGCATGTCGGCAAGAAGCTGAATCTTGCCATCGCGACTTTCAAGCGAGCGAGCTTCGATTATGCCGGAATTGTTGACTACGGATTTGAGAAGTTCGCCTGCCCCTTGGGCGGTCATCAATACCGTTCCGCCATCGGCACGCAGCAACCCGCCATTTGTGACCAGTGCTTCGACCGCACCCTGGTCAACGGCGACATTGAGCAATCCGTCACCGGCGACGTCGAGCGTGATAGCCGTCCCGGCGGCAAGCGCTACCGTACCCATATTGGCCTGGATCAGACCCTGGTTGCTGACGCTCGCGCCCAGCATTGCGACGTAGCCCCCATCGGCATTGATGGTGCCTCGATTGACCACCTTGCCGCCAACGCCGGTAAAACGGTAACGGCCGGCGACAAAGTCGGCATCGGTCATGTTCAGCGTGGTCGCCACCAGCCCTGCCACGTTGACCTGGGCGGATTGACCGAACAGCACCCCGTTCGGGTTTATCAGGAAGACCTGTCCATTGGCGGACAGGTTGCCGAGGATAGCCGATGGATCCTGGCCGATCACCCGATTGAGGGCGACCGATTTGCTGTCGGGCTGGATGAACTGGACGGTGTGGCCCTGAGCGATATTGAAGCTTTCCCAGTTGATCGCTGTGTTCTTGCTTGTCTGGTTAATCGTCATCGTCGGACCGCTGGCGTTGATTGTCGCGTTGCCTGAAACAATGACACCTTCTGTCGGCAACGATTGCGCCGCTGCGGAGGAAGCCGAGATCAGGGATCCGGCCATACCGGTCATCGCCAGCAGGGCCAGACTTGTGGATCCACGCAACGCCCACTTGCCGCGATACCGACCGCTAGCGACCGATCTATTGAAATATTTGCCGAAATCGCTCACCGAATTGAGATCATTGCGTTTCATAATATTGTCCTTGGATTTTCGCAGAAATGCAGCGCTGATTGCGCTGCAAATCCATCAGAAAAGTTTAACAAACTGGAGCCAGAAGCGGCCCGAACGATCCGGAGCGGAGGTGGCCTCCTGGTCGCCCAGCTTGCGGGCGTAGGAAGCGGTAATCAGAAAATCATTGGGCTTTGACCAGATTAGCCCGGCGCCATATCCCTTGCGATGGGCGCTATTGGTTCCGGGATACCAGGGATCTTTGGCAAGGGTGACCGCACCGATGTCGACGAACCCGACCAACTGGATGCTGCCCGGCATCGAGTCGGAAAAGTCGGGCAGCAATAATCTGGCTTCCATATTGGCGACATAGCCCTGGTCTCCATAAGCTTCCCCTTCGGGATAGGCCCGTACCGCATAGGCTCCGCCAAGTGCCATTTGCTCGGAACTGTCGAGATTTTTGGAAGCGACCTGACCCCGAATCGCGCCGTAAAGCGAGAGCGGTCCGATCAGCTGCTGAAGATGAGCAGCGCTGAACTGCAACTTGCCATATTGACCATTTCGACGCGAGCTGGCGGAATCCACCGCCCGCGCTTCCGGGGTCTCGATATCAAGTTTGCCCCAAGTGGCAGCCACCGAGAATGTGCTCCATCCGCCGGGGCCGATGGCGTCGCGCTGATCGCCCCTGAAGCCTGCGGTTGCTGAATGAATGTTGCGGTTGGTGATTGTGGACGTGATGCCGATGCGGTCTTCGAGATACCGCGCCTCGACAGCGCCCAAAGCATAAAGATTCGTGTTGCGCGACCGGATTAGCGGATAGCTGCCAAACAGGCTGAATATGTCCGCGCTGCCATCGGCGTCGAGGCTTTTGAATTCGCGGCCAAGCTCATAATTGACGCGTGCATAGGCCACCCCGACCGAAGCATTGCCGAGCAACGTCTGGTAGGAGGCCCGCCCATAAAGCAGTCCCAGATTTGACGCCAGGACCCGCACGCTGGCGACATCGCCGTTACCGGTCAGATTATTGAAATATACCGAGCCACCCAGCCGGTAAGGGCCGGTATAGCGATTGCCTGCATTGTCGGCTTCGATACTGCCGGTCACGCTGCGGCCGGGGACGATATCGACGATCAGATCCGAGGTTCCCACCGCGCTGCCCGGCGCGAGTGTTGAACGCACGCCGACACCTGGAATATCCGAGAGGAGCAGCAGCCGCCGTTCGAGCGGCGCACTTTCAACAATGTCGCCGCTGTCGAGGCCGGCCAGAACGCCGTGCGCCACATTGTCCTTGAGGCGGCTCTGGTTGCGCAGGTTGATCGCGCCATAACGGCCCTCGATCACGGAAATTGTCACTACCCCGCCCTGAATATCCTGAGCCGGCAAATAGGCCTGGGCCAGGAAATAGCCGCGGTCATTGTAATAGCGGGTGATGCGGGCAGCGAGATTCCGCAAGTCGGATAGATTGAGCTCGCTGCCGGGCCTGAAATCAGTGGCAGCGATCAGTTGTTCTTCCGAGAACAAGGTCCCCCCGCTCACCCGAAGCGAATTTACACTTACTTTGGGACCAGCAATATCCGCCTCAACGGGTATCACCGGCTTGTCGATCAGCATGTCGGGCGCAGGCTTCTCCACCATAGGTGGCTGGGGGATCTGCTGGATTTGTTGCCCAGCGTCCGGGACCTGTTGAGCAGACGCGCTCTCCGCGCCTGCCAATATTACAATGGCTATCAGGCTTGACTTTAACATGGCGACCTCGATGCTTTCCCGACCGTTATTGGCGGGATGAGGGATAAATAAAATTTTGCGAAAGAATAATTAAAGGCAAATTGCGTTATTTAAAAATAACTAAATAATAATATGTTTCAAATAATATTATTTATTGAGAAATTATCTTTTTAAAAAATAAAAATTCAATATTAGATTGAGGCAAATAATAATCATATGATATTAACAATAGCTTAATATTTATTTATTATAAGGCATTGAGTTTCGCTGTTTTTATGGAATCTGGTATAATAAAAATGCCGAGTAATCGAACTCTGGCCCGCCATCCAAGGTGCTCCAATCCCCCTCGTTTGATCCCGAACAATCGCAGCTGCCGCACGGCTGCCACATGTCTGACCCAACTGTCGTTTGATTGCATCCTGCAATGGCCACTGGAGATTTTTCGGGCATACATCCCCGTCACCCGGATGGAGTTGCCGAGGATGCCGGTTAGTCTCTGCCTGTCCGCCATTTTATCAATCAGGTCTAAAAGCCGACATTTCGCAAACGGCCCAAGAGCGGTCCCGAGAAGCCGTTACAATAAATGACCGCTTCCCGCCGACAAAGGCATGCCCAGGCTTCGCAGACTGGTAAGGATATTGCGGCTGATTGAAGTTCCATGGAACCCTTTTGCTTGCTCAGTGTTATAGGAGGTCAAGGAGCAGAGATATGCGTAGTAATATTCTTCTAGCCGGTATCGCCATAGTCAGCCTTCCCCTCTCATTTTCAGCGCTTGCGCAGGACAAGGGAAACAACGGTCAGGGCGGACAGAAAAACAAAGCAGTCCAGGGCCAAGGCGGCGGTGACAAGGCCGTTGGTCGATCCAATGGCGCGAACAAGGCCAAGCCCGGCAAGTCCGATTCCATGTCCCGGAACGATCGTGCCGGCGGCAAGTCCGAAGCCAGCAATCGCGGAAAAATGGCCATGCCGGACGGCAGAAATAATCCCGCCGATCGCAAGTTCGATCGGAAGGTTGAGAAAGCCGTTGCCAAGAATGGCGTGCGCGGCACGATCGAACGCTTCGACCGTGACCGGATGCGCAGCCTCGAGAACGGTCGCTATGTCTGGCGCGAGCCCAGTTTCCAGGGTTGTCCTCCGGGACTTGCCAAGAAGAACAACGGATGCCTTCCCCCGGGGCAAGCGCGCAAGCTTTCCGCCCTCAATGATCCGCAATCACGCTGGCTGCGCTATGCAAGCTGGTTCAGCGGAGATCGCAGCGCGGACTGGCGATTGGACCAGCGCTATGCCTACCGGGTTGATCCGGTGACGGGCCTGGCGCGGTCGATCGTGCCGCTGCTCGGTGGCGCCTTGTCCGGCGGCAACGCCTGGCCGCAGAGCTTCACCAATTATCAGGTCAGTCCCTATTATCAGCGCTACTACGGCTCCGGCAGAAATGATGATGTCCGCTATGCCGATGGCGCGCTATTCAGGGTCGATCCCGAAACCCAGCGGATCGGCGCTATTGCCGGGTTGCTGACCGGCGACAACTGGAATGTCGGATCGCGTGCACCGCAGGGTTACGACCTTTACAATGTGCCCTATGGTTATCGCGATCAATATGCGGACTCCGGCTCGCAGTCTTACCGCTATAATGACGGCTATGTTTACGAGATTGATCCTACGACGCAGATCGTGCGCAAGGTCATCGAGATGGTGCTGTGATGACGGGAGCGAACAAATCATGTCGCGCGGCAGTCCAGAAACTGTCGATTGCCATCGCGCTTACCGCCATGCTTGGTGCTTGCCAGGACAATGACAAAAACGCAGCCGAGACCGACGGTGTCAGTGCCACCGCCGACAGCGAATCGTTGACTGCGGCGCTTGGCAATATTGGCGACCTGTCGGTATCGAGCCGGCTCATTGACACCGCCGAGCTTGGCCCGGCACTTGATGGAGAAGGCAGCTACACGGTCTTTCTGCCCGTGGATGATGCATGGACGTCCTTGGATCCGGAGGCGCTTGAGGCCATCGAGAGCACGGAGAACCGGCCGCAACTGGTAGCTGTTTTGCGACAGCATATTGCGCCGGGCTATATCCTTGCCGCTGACCTGGACAAAGGTCTTTCGGAAGAGAACGGTACGGTGACGGTTACCACCATGGGGGTGACGCCGATCAGCTTGCGCCGCGACGGCGACACCATCACGCTGGGGCAGGGCAAGGATGCGCCCCGTATCGTCGGCTCACCGGTCATCGCGGGAAATGATGTGATCTATCGCATTGATCGCCTGATTCCCCCGCCGGAGTGAGAGGGAAGGTGAAGCCAGCTGCCCGGAATATGGCGAGAGAATGTCGATATTCCGCCTATTCCGGGCACGGCCGCGATGGCTGATCCACGATTTCTCGATCCAGTACTACCCGAGCAAGCGATTATAGATGCCGGCAATCGCCCATGCGAATAATCCGGAGAAAAAACTCCATGTTGCAAGCCCGACAAAAAAGCCTGTCCACTGCAATGACCAGCGCATGCCCTCGAAATCCGAGTGCATCATATGACCGCTCATTTGCGTCATGCCGCCGGGCGTCACGACTACAAACAGACTGCATATGATCCACGCAAATCCGAAGGCGATTGCAGTCGCCAACCCAAGTTTAATGGCGTCCAGCTTCATTTGTCCCTCCTCGATGCAACCGTTCCGAAAATCCGAAAAAACTTGCACCAATTTCCAATTCCCGATTGGCAATATCAGTTCACCGGTTCAGCGCGCATAGGTAATATTACCGACCCCGCGGTCTGCGGAGACGGGTGGGCCCATTGGGCTGCACATTCAGGTCCGGATATTCATGTTCGGTCCAAATTCTGGGGATATATTGGCGCGACGCCAGCAGTTGCCGGTCAGCCTCCAGCGGTGGCATGATGCCCCGCCGTCACTGCCGAACTGCTCGCCTCTTCCGAGCGTTCCCAGTCGTGAAAGGCCTCGCGCCGGACGATGATCCAGCTGCCGTCCCGCTTTTCCAGCCGGTCGCAATAGCGGCCGGCGACGATCCAGTCGGTGGCCTTGCCGTGGGTCTGGCAGGGGGTGAAGTCGGGGTGGCCGGCCTCGATATAGTGATAGGCGACAAAATTGGCTTCGGTGGCGGCGCTTTGGCCGTCGTCGGACAGGCTGATATGGACATTGGAGATCGAATGGTGGGTGCCAGGGATAAATTCCAGGATCTGGCTGGCAAAGCCGATGAACTCGTCCGGCGGCCCTTCATATTCGGCGTGCTTGTGGACATGGTCGTCGGCAAAGCAGGAGCGGACCAGCGGCCAGTCGCGACGGTCGATCCCCTTGCAATAGCGGTGCAGGATATCGCGGATTTCCTCGCGGGCCGACAGCTGCTCCAATGTGTACATTTCCGATCTCTCCTCATTTTGCCAGTCGTTATTATTGGATTGCGGTTCTAGCTCTTGACCCAATAAACAGGACGAGGAGATAGAGCATGGGCAGACTGCAAGGCAAAGTGGCAATAATAACAGGCGCAGCCAAGGGACTGGGCGAGGCCGATGCGCGGATGTTCGCGCGCGAGGGCGCGACCGTGATCCTGACCGACATGGATGCCGACAATGGCGAACGGGTTGCCGCCGAGATCGGCGATGCGGCGGAATTCCAGCTGCAGGATGTGCGCGACGAGCAGGGCTGGGAAGACCTGGTCGCCGATGTCGTCTCGCGGCACGGCAGGCTCGATATCCTGGTCAACAATGCCGGGGTGGTCGAGCCCGGCACGATCGAGACGCAGACCGCCGAGGAATATCGCTTCGTCATGGCGGTCAGCGCCGACGGTGCCTTCTACGGCTGCAAATATGCGGTTCCGGCGATGAAGGCTTCGGGCGGCGGGTCGATCGTCAACATGTGCTCGATCGCCTCGATCGTCGGCGAGCCGATCGTCGTCGCCTATGCCATGGCCAAGGGCGCGATCGAGAGCCTTACCCGCAGCGTCGCGGTGCACTGCGCCAACAACAAATATAATATCCGCTGCAACAGCGTCCATCCCGCCGGCATATTGACGCCGATGGTCGTGGGTATCGGGCCCAAGGTGACGGGCCGCGACGACCTGCGCCCGGCCAGCGAGGGACCGGCGCCGAGCGCGCTCGGCGAACCGGACGATATCGCCAATACGGTGCTGTTCCTGGCGTCGGACGAGAGCAAGTTCATCAACGGGGCCGCGATCCGGGTCGACAATGCGAAGTCGGTGATGGAAGGGGTCGTGCCCTGATTTCCGGCCAGGGGCTGAGGGAATGAGCATGATGCAAATAGTCGGGTCGCCCCGGCCTGCTGTCGAATGGCAGCGGGCGGGGGCGACGAGATCAGGCGACAGGAACGCCCATCATTGTTAGCAGGCTGACAAATATCCCCGTGGTGGTCATCAGCGAAATTGTCAGGGGCAGCATGTTCCAGACGCTTCGCCGGGGGGACGGGTGCGAGCCGGTCATGGCTTTGATCCCGGATCGATATTCTGATTCACGCGCAGAATATTCTGTGGATCATATCTGCGCTTGACCGAAACCAGACGATCGTAATTGTCCCCATAAGCGGCGCGTACGCGCTCTTCGCCCTCGTCGGCCATCATGAAGTTGATATAGGCCCCGCCGTGCGGATTGTGGGCGTGCACCGCCTGCCAATAGTCGCTCGCCCATCGCCTGAGGTCGTCCGCCATGTCAGGATCGGGATCGATCCCGGCAATCACCATGGACCAGCGGGCCCGGCGGGCACCCCAGGCCGTGGCATCGGGCGCGATGTCCTGCACTGCCCCGTCGATCGGATAGAGGTGCATCAGGGACAGTTCGCTGGGACTGTTCGATCCGTACGCCACATGCTCCGCGATCGCCGCATCGGTCAGCTCGTCGACATAGTCTCCTTTCCAGTACCATTGCAGGCCCTTGGGCAGCAGCGGATCGAACATCGCCTGCACGTCGACAAAGGGCATTTGCGCCATGCCGTCCATCAGCGGCTCGGGCAGGGCATCACGCGCAGCCTGCATCGCGGCAATGCCGTCGGCCTCGCTGCCGTTGAAGCAGCAAATCAGCGCGCAGATTCGCCGTCCCCAGATGTCGCGGGGAAACGGGTCGGTCGACGGGACGGTCTTGATGCCGCAGAACATGGACAGTTCGCGCGGAGCTTCGGGCAGGAAGTCGCGATACCAGCGCATGATTTCCCCGGTGTGCCGGATGTCGTAGAATATCGGCCCGGCGTAGACGTCGGAGACCGGATGCGCCGTGTAGGTGAAGGCGGTCACGACCCCGAAATTGCCGCCACCGCCGCGCAGCGCCCAGAACAGGTCCTCGTTTTCCGTTGCGCTGGCGGTAATCTGCGATCCGTCGACCAGCACCACATCGGCGGAAACCAGATTGTCGATGGTCAGGCCATATTGGCGCGTAAGATACCCGTGACCGCCGCCCAGCGTAAGCCCGGCGATGCCGGTCGAAGAGACGATGCCGGCAGGAACCGCGAGCCCGTATTTGCTCGCTTCGCGATCCACTTCTCCCTGCGTGCAGCCGGCTTCGACGCGAACCGTGCGTGCCTGGGGATCAACGTCAATCCGCTTCATCGGCGACATGTCGATAACCAGGCCGCCGTCGCAGCTCCCGAGGCCCGCTCCATTGTGGCCGCCGCCACGGATGGCAAGCAGCAGGTCGTGTCGCCGCGCCGTGGCTATCGCCGCGGCAACATCTTCCGCATTCGCGCATGAGACAATCCAGCCCGGATGCTTGTCGATCATCGCATTATACAGCGAGCGGGCTTCGTCATATCGTGCGTTATTTTCGTCGATTACGCCATTGCGCAACCGCTCGGGGAAGTCAGTTCTGGTGAAATTCCTGTGCATGTTTTTTCCTCCTCAAATCCGGCCGGCGTTGTTGCCGACGATGGCTAAGAGTAGATTTTGGGCGCAAAATAGGCCATGCTGCCCACGCCGTACTATATTGCAAATCGTCTTTGAAATCACGGTCAATTGGCTGCGTGTCTGAACCGGTTTGCAGATCGTCTTTTGGAGGGAGGCGGAGCCGATGGATGTCCTGTCCGATGTATTGCATGCTGTCCGCATGACCGGCGCGGTCTTTTTCGACGTCCGCGCGGGCGAGCGATTGATTGCGGCGACCCCGCACATGCGGCTGGTCGGACATCAGGTGATGCCGGGCGCTGCCCATGTCATCCCGTTCCATATCATGTTGCGCGGCGATTGCTGGGTCGAATCGATCGACGGCGACGAGCCGCCGGTCAAGTTTGAGGAAGGCGATATTGTCCTTTACCCGCACGGTCACGGTCATGTGTTCGTGACCACGTTGGGCGACCGCCTGCCACCCGACCTGGACGCCTATTGCCGGCCGACCGGCCAGTCGTTGCCGATCATGATGAACCTGACCGAACAGGGGCCTCCGGCAAGCCGTTTCGTCTGCGGTTATCTTGCCTGCGATACCACGCCTTTCAACCCGCTGCTCGACGCCCTGCCGAACCGGGTCCTTTGCAAGCGGCCGGCCGAAGGAAATCATATCGAGGTTGATCTGATCCATAGTGCCGTTGCCGAATCGGAAACGGAGCGGGCTGGCGGCGAGACGGTTCTTGCTCGCCTCAGCGAGCTTTTGTTCGTGCGCGTCCTGCGCCGCTATATCGAGCAGTTGCCGGAACATTCGGAAGGCTGGCTGGCCGGACTGCGCGATCCGCAAATCAGCCGCGCGCTCACGGCCATCCATGGACAGCCTACCCGGGAGTGGACCATTGAGGGGCTGGCGCGCGAATGCGGATTGTCCCGGGCGATTTTTGCGGACCGGTTCGCCAAATGCGTGGGCGAGACGCCGATGCGCTATCTGACCCGTTGGCGCATGCAGCTCGCCTCCGGCCTGCTCAAGCAGCGCGGCCTGGCGATAGAAGAAATCGCCGGCCGGGTCGGCTACAAGTCGGAGGCGGCGTTCAATCGGGCGTTCAAGAATGTCGTGGGCTGTCCGCCGGGCGCTTGGCGACGCGAGCAGGATGGCCCGCTTTTATAAGGACCCGGAACCGCGGTGACAGGCCGGACGGTCCGGTCGCGAGAACGTCTGGTGAGCCGACGATATGAAAATCTCGAATTGTGCCGAACAGCGGCCAAAGGGTCTTTGGTACGTATCCCCCTGTCTGTCCGAATTGGGTAAGTAATGGCAAGTTTATGTTGGCTATCTTGACGTGGCCCGACATAGATGAAGGCGTAATTCTCATTTATAAAGGTATCCCCCGATGACGCTTCGCAGTTCCTGCCTTCTGGGATTGATGCTGGCATTGTCCGCCTGCGGTGGAGGCGACGACCGCGGAGACGGCCGGGGCGATTCTCCCGTGGTGGTCGGCGGAACCGTCACGCAAGCCGAATTTGTCGCCGAAATCGAAGCGGTCGGAACGGCATTTGCCAATGAGCAGACCGTCATCACCTCGCCGGTCACCGAACGCATTGACCGGATCGCCTTTGCCGACGGCGCCATTGTCCGGCGCGGCGCGGTTATCGCCCGCCTGTCCAGCGGCGAAGAATCCGCTGACCTGAGCTCCGTGGTGGCAAGGGCACGCGAGGCGGAAAAGCAGCTGGATCGTCTGACCGAACTGCAGCAGAGAGGCTTTGCCACCAATTCTGCCGTCGATCAGCAGACCGCCCTGCGCGACACGGCGCGCGCCGATGCCAATGCGATCCGGTCCCGGATTTCCGACCGGGTCATCCGCGCCCCTTTTGACGGCGTGCTGAGCCTGCGCACGGTGTCGCCAGGAACCGTGGTGACATCGGGCAGCCCGATTGCCACAATCAGCGATATTTCCGCGATCAAGCTGGACTTCACCGTTCCCGAGAATTTCCTGACCGCGCTCAAGCCCGGGCAGGTGATAGAGGCGACGACAGCCGCCTATCCGGACCGGAGCTTCTATGGCACGATCGACAATATCAGTCCGCTGGTCGATCCGCTGTCGCGCAGCGTGACCGTGCGCGCGATCTTGCCGAATAACGGCCGTGAGTTACGACCAGGCATGCTGATGGGCGTGCGCATCGTTTCGGAAACCCGCACCGGCCTCGCCATTCCGGAAACGGCGCTGATCGCGCAGGGCGACCAGAATTTCGTTTTCGTGGTCGACAAGGAGGGCATCGCGCGGCGCACCGCCATCGATATCGGCCTGCGGTCCAGGGGTCTGGTGGAAGTGAAGGGCGGCGTCGCGCTGGGCACCCGGATTGTCGCGGACGGGACCGTCAAGGTACGCGATGATTCGCCGGTCAAGGCGCTGCTGCCGGGGCAGAAGGATCGCGAGAAAACGGCGGAGAACGCGGTAAAGGCGAAGCCCGAAAAAGGATCGTCCGGCTCATGATTCTCTCCGATGTCTCGGTGAAACGGCCGGTTTTCGCGGTCGTTCTCAGCCTGCTGCTGGTGCTGGCCGGGATCGTGGCCTTTCTCGACTTGCCGGTCCGCCAATATCCGGCGATCGAGCCGCCGATCGTGTCGGTCGATGTCAACTATCCCGGCGCCGCTGCCAATGTCGTGGAATCGCGCATCACCCAGATACTGGAGGATCGGGTCGCCGGGGTCGAGGGCATCGAAATGATCCGTTCTTCGTCGCGCGACGGGCGGTCCGACATCACCATCGAATTCTCTCCGGACCGGGATGTCGACGCGGCGGCGAACGACATACGCGACCGCATTTCCGGCGCGCTCGACAATCTGCCCGAAGAATCCGACCCGCCCGAAATCAACAAGGTCGATGCCGACGCGCGTCCGTTCATGTGGTTGAACCTCACCGGCAAGGGCAGGGATTCGCTGTGGCTGGCCGACTATGCGGACCGGGTGCTGGTCGATCGCTTTTCGTCGATTGACGGGGTGGCGCGGGTGCAGGCCAGCGGCGCATCCCGTCCGGCCATCCGCATCTGGCTCGACCGCGAAAAAATGGCGGCTTCCGGCATTTCGCCCAATGATATCGAACAGATCTTGCGGCGGGAAAATGTCGAGCTGCCAGCCGGCCGCGTGGAATCCTCGGACCTCAATCTGACGGTGCGGGTTGCCCGCGCCTACAGCAATGTCGATGATTTCAAGGCGCTGGTAATCCGGCGCACCGACGATGGCGCGCTGTTGCGGCTGGGCGACGTCGCCCGCGTCGAGCTGGGGCCGGAAAATGTCTATGCCCATTTCCGCTCCAACGGGCTGCCCGGCGTCGGCATGGGGATCATCCGGCAATCGGGTGCCAACGAACTCCAAGTCGCGAATGACATAAAGGACCGGATCCGGGAAATCACGCCGCTGCTGCCGCCGGGCGTGGAGGTGGCGGTCAGCTATGACAGCAGCGTTTTCATCGCCAAGGCGATCGAGAATGTCTGGGAGACGCTGGCCTTTGCCGCGATACTGGTGATCGCCGTGATCTACCTGTTCCTGGGCTCGGTCCGGGCGACCATAATACCCGCGGTCACCGTCCCGATTTCGATCATCGGCACCTTTTTCGTGCTCTGGCTGCTGGGCCTGTCGATCAACCTGCTGACGCTGCTGGCGCTGGTCATGGCGATTGGACTGGTGGTCGATGACGCGATCGTCGTGCTCGAAAATATCTATTCCCGGATCGAAAGCGGCGAGACCCGCCTTGTTGCCGCCTTTGAAGGGGCGAGGCAGGTAGGATTTGCGGTCGTCGCCACCACCGCGGTGGTGGTGGCCGTGTTTGTCCCGGTCATGTTCCTGCCCGGTGAAACGGGCCTGCTGTTTCGCGAACTGGCGATCACGATGATCGTCGCCGTCACGATTTCGACCTTCACCGCGCTCACCCTGATTCCGGTGATGTGCTCGAAAATCCTGAAAAAGGGCGGCGGGGAAACCCGATTGAGCCGTTTTGTCGACGACCGGTTCATGAAAACCAGCAGCGGGTATGAAAGCATCCTGTCCCGCTGGGTCCGCCGACCATTCCTGCTGGGCAGCGTGGCCTTCGGACTGGCGGCGCTATGCGCGGTCTTCGGGCTGCAAACGCTGAAGAGCGAGGTGGCGCCGCCGGAAGACACCGGGTTCATGTTCGGCAGCGCATCGATTTCCGAGGGTGCGGGCTGGGACCGGCTGGTCAAGGTGATGTTCGATCTGGAAGAACTGACCCTGCCGTTCACCGAGGAAGACGGACCGATGCGCCGCGTATTGTTCCGCGCACCGGGCTCCTTCGGTCCCTCCGGCGACTTTTCGTCGGGCCGGATGATCATGTTTCTGAAGCCGTGGGACGAACGCGACATGACCACCGCGGAGACGGTGTCGGCGGTGAACGACGTGTTCAAGGATTATCCATCGGCCCGGGCCTTTGTTTCGGGCGGCTCGACGATTGGCGGACGCGGCGGAGAGGCGATCCGCTTCGTGATCGCCGGCGACACCTATGAAGAGCTGACCCGCGCCCGCGATGCGCTGTTCGTCGCCGCAGAAGCCTATCCCGGCATTGCCACGCTCGAATCCGACTACAAGGAAACCCGCCCGCAACTGGTGGTCAATGTCGACACGCTGAGGGCCGCGGACCTTGGCGTTTCGGTGCAGGAAATCGGCCGGACGCTGGAGACCATGATGGGTTCCCGCAACGCCGGCACCTATGTCGATCGCGGCGAGGAATATGACGTGATCCTGCAGGCGGAGCCGGAAGACCGGGTCACCGCGCAGGATCTGGCCAATGTCTACGTCCGGGCACGGGACAATGTTCTGGTGCCGCTGTCCGGCCTCGTGACCCTCACCAGCCGCGCGGAAGCGGGCGAGATGAACCGGTTCAACAAATTGCGCGCGATCACGCTCGAAGGCACGGTTGGCGAGGGCTATTCGCTGGGCGAGGCCCTGACCTTCCTGGACAAGGAAGCGGCGACGCTGCCCGAGGTTGTCTCCATCGGCTATGAAGGGCAAAGCCGGGCGCTGCGGCAGACCGGCGGCTCGATATGGCTGGTGCTCGGCTTTACCATCATCCTGGTCTATCTCGTGCTCTCGGCGCAGTTCGAGAGCTTTGTCAGCCCGCTGGTCATCATCCTCGGCGTCCCGCTGGCGATCAGCGGCGGCCTGCTGGGCCTCACGGTGATGGGAGGCACGCTGAACCTGTACAGCCAGATCGGCCTGGTGATGCTGGTCGGGCTTGCCGCGAAAAACGGCATATTGATCGTCGAATTTGCCAACCAGTTGCGCGATGAAGGGGTGGCGTTCGAAAAAGCGATTCTGGAGTCCGCCAAGCGCCGTTTCCGGCCGGTGCTGATGACATCGATCGCGACGGTCGCGGGGGCGGTGCCGCTGATGCTGGCGACCGGCGCGGGAGCGGCCAGCCGGGAAGCGATCGGGACGGTGATCGTCTGGGGAGTCGGCATATCGACAATATTGACGCTGATCATCATCCCGTCATTCTATTATCTGCTGGCCCGCGGCACCGGGAGCCCGCTGGCGGTGACCCGGCGACTGAAGGCTCTGCGGCAGGGCAAGGAGCTCGACAATGCGAAGCCGGTGAGGGAAGGCGGCGTTTCCTGATTTTCGGCGGCCGACGGCAGTCGGCAGGATCTCAAGCCGCGAGATTCACCGTCGCGATATCGTCGCCGGTGCAGAATATGACGCGCGCCTTGCCGCTCTTTTTCGCGCGATAGAGCGCCGCATCGGCGGCAGCGAGCAGCCGTTCCAGTTCGACGCCTTGCATCGGCGCGGTTGCGATCCCGACGCTGACCGAAACGCCGCTGATACTGTCTTCGAATTCATAGGGGCGGCTAAGCTCCCTGACGATCCGGAGCGCGAGCATCTGGGCTTCGTCTTCATGCAGGATGCCGCTCTGCAGCAGCACAAATTCGTCGCCGCCCAGCCTTGCGACCGTGTCTTCCGCGCGCACGACCGCTTCGAGCCGCCGTGCGACCTGTTGCAGCAACGCGTCGCCCGCCGGGTGACCGTAGCTGTCATTGACCGCCTTGAACCCGTCAAGATCGAGGAAATGCACCGCCAGAAACTGTCCGTTGCGCGCTGCGGCCTCGACCGATGTCTGGAAGCGGTCGCGCAGCAACAGGCGATTCGCGAGGCCGGTCAGCGCGTCATGTCTGGCCAGCTGTCCCAGATCGTGCTTTGCCGTATGATGCTCGACCGCCGTGCGATAGAGATGCGCGACGGTCTGCAGGCTGAGTCCCGTAATCATCGCAACGAGCATCGCCTCGACCAGAAACATTTCCGTGTGGAGTCCGTTGCCATGCACATTGAAGGCATGGATCGCAAGCGCCGCAACGGTCGGGATCGTGGCCAGCAGCAGACTCATCACGCACAGTTTCGGCCGGACCGCGGTCCGGGCAACCACGCCGGCTCCGAAGCTGAATACCAGGCTGACCGTGATCAGTTGCAGCATGGGTTCGTGGACCGTGAGCACCAATATGTTGAGCAGGGCCAGTTGCGCCGCCGATGCGCAATTGCCGATCGCATAATATCGTTCCCAGCGTCGCAGGTCCTTGATGTGAGCGACGGGCGCGGCGCGCCTGTAGGCCCGGACATTCAGGAGGCGCAGGAATATCGTCAGCGCTCCAAGAGCCGCCAGTGCCAAATATATGGGCGAGTCCAGTTCCATGGCTGCCAGAAGACAGACGGCAATGAAGACCAGGCCAAGGCCGAAAATGGGAAGCCACATGCTGAACAGCATGTCGACAAACTCCCGGTAGACCGGGAGCGGGATGGCTGCCGATCCGGGAAAAAGCCGGAAACTTCTCCGCCGCCTGACCGGGGTCCGCTGATCATTTTTTCTCACCGTTCCGCCTTAGGCACGAGATGTTAAGATATTGCTCCCCAGCCAGATGGGCGCATGCGGGCGGATTAAATGACCCCGGTTCGCGCTACCGCTTGCCTTTGGCCCTGCATGTCGAGTAGCTTATTGCCATGGATCGCGAAGACAATCCCGGTGTGAAAGACAAGGTGGCCATCTCCCGATCGGATTTGCCAAAGGCATCCGTGATGGCGCTGATCGACAAGAGCCCGATCGCCTCGGTGATCAGCAACCCGCGCCTGCCCGACAATCCCATCGTTGCGGTCAATGACGCGTTTCAGACGCTGACCGGCTATGACCGGGACTTCATTATCGGCCGCAACTGCCGCTTTCTGGCGGGCAAGGCGACCGAGCCCTGGCTGACCGAAGAAATCCGGCGCGGGGTGCGTCAGCAGAAATCGGTTCTGGTCGAGATATTGAATTACAAGAAGGATGGCACGCCCTTCCAGAATGCGGTGCTGGTCGCGCCGCTGTTTGATGAAGAGGGCGAGCTGGAATATTTCCTGGGCTCGCAGGTGGAAATCGATGGCGATTCCCCGAGCCTTGCCAAGCCGCGGCGAATGCGCGCGGTCGCGATTGTGAAGGATCTTTCGAAGCGGCAGCGGGAAGTGCTGCAATATATCGCGAAAGGTCTGCTGAACAAGCAGATCGCCCATGAACTGGGCCTCAGCGAGCGAACCATCAAGATGCATCGTTCGATCCTGATGAAGCGGCTCGATGTCCCGAGCGCCGCCGACATGGTGCGGCTGGCCGTCGAAGCGGGCATGTAGGGCTGCTCCCGGCATACGGTCCAAGAGCCGTATCGAACCTCCGGTGGCTTTTCGCTATCCCTGAAAATGCATCGCGGGTTGGAAATTCTTTCCCTCATTGGGTCGCAGACGTTTTTTGGGCAGCATTATCTCCCTCCTCCATGCTGTCCGAAGATTTTCAGCCCGTGATGCGCTTTTTTCCTAAAATTGATCCGCGATTTCGATCAACCGGGTGAGCCGTCTGGGGGCAACCTGGCACCAGCTCTTGTGGAGCCATTCGGCGATATGATCCCAGTCCGTGCGGCCATGATCCAGACGGATTCCGATCCAGCCTGACTTTCCGTAAAATTTCGGCGCGTAATAGAGGTCCGGATCGGCGTCGATCAGGGCCGCCTGTTCGTCGATTCCGGTCGTCTTGACGAGCAGGGCAATGCTGGCCTCGCCATGGTGGCTTTGCGCGAAATAGGCGAAATATTTCCCCGTTGTCTCGCTGCCGACCCGCCAGCCGGGAGCACCGAAGCTGGCCCGTTCGTGGGTCTCCTCGAGCGCCAGCGCCCGCTGGCGGACCTGCGCCAAAATCCAGTCGGGATCGGCCTCGCGGGTGACATATTGGGCCAGCGCGCTGGGGTAGAGCTGATGTTCCGCGATCAGGATCCGGCTGGCGAGGCTCTCGGCATCGTCCCCCGGCAGGATCGCGACCTCGGTCTGGGCCAGCACCGGGCCGTCGTCGAGTTCCGGCGTCACCAGATGCACGCTGCATCCCGCGACCGGGTCGCCCGCATCGATTGCCCGCTGGTAGGTGTCGAGGCCCTTATATTTGGGCAACAGGCTGGGATGGATATTGAGCATGCGATCCGACCATTTGGCGACAAAGCCGTCGCTCAAGATCCGCATGTAACCGGCCAGCACGACATATTCGGCGCCGGCCTCGACCAGGGCGTCGTGCATGATCCCGTCATGTTCCTCGCGCGACAGGCCCTTGTGCGGATGGGCGAAGGTGGCAATGCCTTCTGCCTGCGCCAGCGTCAGTCCGGGGGCATCCGGGTGGTTCGATGCGACAAGCACGATTTCATAGGGGCATCCGGGCGCCTTGGCGGCGTAGACCAGCGCGGCCATATTCGACCCGCGACCGGAGATCAATATGCCGATCCTGGCCTTTTCAGCCATTGTGGGTGGCGGTCCAGTCGTCCGTCGCTGACCAGATGCCGCGCGTTCCGCTCACCGAACAGCCCTTGGTGCCGGCGCGGATCTCGCCGATCCGGTGGACTTTTTCGCCGGCGGTCTCGAGGTCCGCGGTGATCGACGCCGCATCGTCGGGGGAGACGGCCAGAACCATCCCGATCCCGCAATTGAAGGTTCGTGCCATTTCTTCCGGCTCGATATTGCCCTGCGCCTGCAGGAAGGCCATCAGCCGCGGCTGGTCCCAGCTGGCGGCATCGACATGGGCGTGCAATCCGTCGGGGAGCACGCGCGGGATATTTTCCAGCAGGCCGCCGCCGGTGATATGGGCGAGCGCCTTGATCCGGCCGGACTGCATCAGCGGCAGCAGCGATTTCACGTAGATGCGGGTCGGCGCGATCAACGCCTCGATCAGCAATATATCGGGATTGAACAGGGCAGGGCGCTTCATCTTCCAGCCCTTGTCCTCCGCCAGCCGCCGGACCAGCGAAAAGCCGTTGGAATGGACGCCAGAGGATTCGAGGCCGAGCAGGATGTCGCCCGCCTCGATCGTCGCTCCGGTCACCACCTTTTCGCGCTCCACCGCGCCGACGCAGAAGCCGGCGAGATCATAGTCGCCTTCGGCATACATGCCCGGCATTTCCGCGGTCTCGCCGCCGATCAGGGCGCAGCCGGACATCTTGCAGCCCTCGGCAATCCCCGCGACGACGCGTTCGGCGACGCCGTTTTCTAGCTTGCCTGTGGCAAAATAGTCGAGGAAGAACAGCGGCTCCGCACCCTGAACGATCAGGTCATTGACGCACATGGCGACCAGATCGATGCCGACGCTGTCGTGCCGGTCATGGTCGATCGCCAGCTTGAGCTTCGTGCCCACGCCATCATTGGCGGCAACCAGCAGCGGGTCCGTGTACCCGGCAGCCTTGAGATCGAAGAATCCCCCGAAACCGCCCAGTTCGGCATTGGCTCCCGCCCGTGCCGTGGCTTTTGCCATTGGCGCAATCGCCTTGATCAGGGCATTGCCCGCGGCAATGGAAACACCGGCTTTCGCGTAGGTGTAAGAATCCGGTTCATTTTGCTTTTCACTCATAACTTGTGCGATTAGACAAGTCGCGGCTGGATTTCCACGCCATAATCGTCAAAAGGGCGCAAATGAGTTTTTTGTCCGACTTCAAAATCAAGATCGCTGCCATCATTGCCGTCGTGACGATGCTCGCGGGAACGGTTGTCTATGCGCAGCTCGAAGGCACCGAGCGCGGGGTTGCGCCGCTGGCCAGCACCGGTGATTTCGAGGTCTCGGGCGTCAAGGTCGATGTCCACGGCGACAATGCCATCGACGCGCGCAAGAAGGGCTGGGAAGAAGCCCAGCGCCTGGCATGGAAGATGCTATACAAGCGGACCCAGGGCAGCGAGACCAAGGGGCTGCCGGATGCGACGCTCAACACCATCGTCTCCGCCATCATCGTCGAGCAGGAGCAGATCGGTCCCAAGCGCTACATCGCCACGCTCGGCGTGATGTTCGACCGGGCGCGGGCTGGATCGATCCTGGGCGTCGGCGGCCGGCGCTTGCGATCGCCGCCGCTGCTGGTGCTGCCGATCATGTGGAGCGGCGGTTCGCCGCAGGTCTTCGAACATCGTACCGAATGGCAAAAGGCCTGGGCGCGATTCAATTCCGGCAACAGCGCCATCGACTATGTCCGGCCCTATGGATCGGACAGCGAGTCGCTGGTCCTGACCGCGGGCCAGGCCAATCGTCCGAACCGGCGATGGTGGCGGAACATTTTGGACCAGTTTGGCGCAGCGGACGTGATCATACCGATTGTCCGTCTGACCTATAAATATCCAGGAGGACCGGTCACCGGTCGCTTTACCGCCCGCTATGGCCCCGACAACCGCTTTATCGACAGTTTCACGCTGAAGGTCGCCCGCAGCGAAGATATTCCGACGATGCTCGACCAGGGCATCGCCCGGCTGGACAATATTTACGCCAGTGCGCTCACGCGCGGCGTCCTGAAGACCGACAAGTCGCTGATCATCGAGGATCCGTTCAATCTGGACGATCTGGATCTGGAGGATTTCGATCTTCCCGAGGTTCCGGCCAGCGCGCTTCCCGCTGGCGACGGCTCTGCGGCCGCGGGCGTGAATGGCGTGACCGAAACGCCCGGCGAAGCGCCTGCTGCTGCGGCAACGAGCAATATTTCCCTGCAGTTTGATACACCGGACGTCAGCGCGGTCGGTCGGGGTGAATCGGCGGTTCGTTCGATCCCCGGTGTCACCTCGGCTTCGACCTCGAGCCTGGCGCTGGGCGGCGTGTCTGTCATGAGCGTGACATATCGCGGCGATATCTCGGCCCTGGCCCAGGCGCTGCGAGCGCAGGGCTGGCAGGTCCAGCAGGGAGCGGGCGCCTTGCGTATCAGTCGTCCCGGACAGTAGAGCAGCGAGACCGTGAGCCAGATAGCCCTTCCTCTCGAACAGAAGCCGCCAGCCGAACAGGGCGGATATCTGGTGACAGAGGCCAATGCTGCGGTTCACGAGCAGTTGCAGAACTGGCAGGGCTGGCCGCACCATACGCTGATCCTGACCGGACCGGCGGGTTCCGGGAAGAGCACGATGGCGTCGCTGTTCGCGGCCGAGAGCGGCGGCCTGTTCCTCGATGATGCCGCCGATCATGACGATACCGAGATTTTCCATCTCTGGAACCGGGCGAATATGGAACAAAGACCGCTGTTGCTGGTTTCGAGGCAGCCGGTGGCGCAATGGGGGATAAAACTGCCCGACCTGCAATCCCGGCTCGCGGCGTCGCTCCATCTGGAAATCGGTGCGCCCGACGAGGCGATGATCGACGGCCTGCTGCAGAAATATTTTTCGCTGCGGGGGCTAACCATTTCTGAAGATGCGCTGCGCTATCTGGAAAAACGCATGATCCGGTCCTATGCCATGGTAAGTCAGCTGGCGCGGAAGATGGATGCGCTTGCGATCGAATCCAAAAAACCGGTCAATCTGGCGATCGCGAAGGCGGCGCTGGCCCATTTTGATGCCGGTGATGAAAAGGTAGAAACGTAAATCATGGACAATCGGCCTGCCTCGTCACTGGATCCGGACATCCTGCCGGGAGAGCAGACCGCCGGCCTCTCTCCGGAAGAGAGCAGCAAGCGCTATTTCAACCGCGAAATCAGCTGGCTGGGCTTCAACGAGCGGGTGATCGAGGAAGCGGAAAACAGCGCCCATCCTTTGCTCGAACGGCTGCGCTTCCTGTCGATTTCCGGCAGCAACCTCGACGAATTTTTCATGGTCCGCTTTGCCGGGCTGGTCGGCCAATATCGCCAGAAGATCGAGGAGCGGTCGGCCGACGGGCTGACCGCCACGCAGCAGCTGGAGGCGATTGCCGAGCGCACGGACCTGCTGCTGGAGCACCAGCAACGGGTCTGGGCGGCGCTGTCCCGGAAGCTGGCCGACGAGGATATTTTTGTCTCGAACGTGCAGGATCTGGCCAAGGATTCGAAAGCCTGGCTCCGCCAGCATTTCATCGACCAGATTTTTCCGGTGCTGACGCCGCAGGCGCTTGACCCGGCCCATCCCTTCCCGTTCATTCCCAACAAGGGGCTGAGCCTGGTGTTCGACCTGGTCCGTGAATCGGACAATCAGGGGATCAGGGAACTGGTGATGATTCCCTCGGGCCTCCCGCGCTTCATCCGCTTGCCCGGCGAATCGGCGGTCTATGTCTCGGTCGAGACGGTGATCCAGGAATTTTCCGACATTCTCTTCCCCGGCTATGTGGTGAACAGCAGCGGCCTGTTCCGGATCATTCGCGACAGCGACATCGAGGTCGAGGAAGAAGCCGAGGACCTGGTCCGCTATTTCCGCAGCGCGATCAAGCGCCGCCGTCGCGGCGATGTCATCCGGCTGGAACTGGGGCCGAAGCTTGCCGAGCCGGTGGTCGCTATGTTGCGCGAGAATCTGCTGCATGACGGTGCCACCGAAAGCCGGATCAACGGTCTGGTCGGCGTCAGTGATCTCGATATCCTGGTCGAGGAAGACCGGCCGGATCTCAAGTTCACGCCCTACAGCCCGCGCTTTCCCGAGCGGATTCGCGATCATGGCGGCGACTGTTTCGCCGCGATTCGCGACAAGGACATCCTAGTCCATCACCCCTATGAATCGTTCGAGGTGGTGATCGAATTCCTGAAGCAGGCGGCGGCCGATCCCGATGTCGTCGCGATCAAGCAGACCCTGTATCGCGCCGGCAAGCAATCGGCGATCATCCGGGCGCTGATCGACGCCGCCGAGGCGGGCAAGTCGGTGACCGCGGTCGTCGAGCTGAAGGCGCGTTTTGACGAGGAGCAGAACCTGCTCTGGGCGAGCGCGCTGGAGCGCGCCGGCGTGCAGGTGGTCTACGGCTTCATCGAATGGAAGACCCACGCGAAAATTTCGATGGTCGTGCGCAAGGAGCAGGAAGGCTATCGCACCTATTGCCACTTCGGCACCGGCAATTATCACCCGATCACCGCCAAGATCTATACCGATCTCAGCTTCTTCACCGCCGACCCGCGGGCGGCGCGCGACGCGGCGCAACTGTTCAACTATATCACCGGCTATGTCGAGCCGAAGGCGCTGGAACTGATCTCGATGTCGCCGCGCGACATGCGCAACGACCTGATGGCGCTGATCGACCAGGAAATCGCCAATGTCCGGGCCGGCAAGCCCGGCATGATCTGGGCGAAGATGAATTCGCTGGTCGACCCGGCGCTGATCGAGAAACTCTATCAGGCGAGCAATGCCGGGGTGGAAATCGATCTCGTGGTCCGGGGCATCTGCTGCCTGCGGCCCGACGTCCCGGGCATGTCGGATCATATCAGGGTGAAATCCGTGGTCGGACGCTTTCTGGAGCACAGCCGGATCTGGGCCTTTGGCAACGGCCGGGATCTGCCCAATGACAGCGCCAAACTCTATATCTCGTCGGCCGACTGGATGCCGCGCAATCTCGACCGGCGAGTGGAATATATGATGCCGATCACCAACAAGACCGTCCACGACCAGATCCTGGACCAGGTCATGGTCGCCAATCTGATCGACGACGAACAGAGCTGGGAACTGAATTCCGACGGCAGCTATACAAGGGTGGTACCCTCCGACAAGCCGTTCAACCTGCACCGTTATTTCATGACCAACCCGTCGCTGTCCGGGCGCGGCAAGGCGCTCAAGAAGAGCAACGCGGTGCCCCGGCTCAGCCTCCGTCGCCGCCAGAAAAAGGCGTGAGCAGCGTGCTGGCGCAAAAGGACAGGCGATCGGCTTTCGTACCGATGGGGAACAAGCACGGCAGCCAGCGGACGGCGATCGTCGATATCGGTTCCAATTCGATCCGGCTGGTTGTCTATCAGGGGCCGGTCCGGGTGCCCGCGATCCTGTTCAACGAAAAGGTCATGGCCGGCCTTGGCAAGGAATTGTCCACCACCGGGGCGATCGGCAAGGAATCGATGGATCTGGCGATCCGCGGGCTGAAGCGCTTTCACCGGCTGTGCCTGGAAATGGAAGTCGACAATATCAAGAGCTTTGCCACCGCCGCGGTGCGCGATGCCAGCAACGGCAAGGAGCTGCTGAAGGCCGCCAGCCTGATCGGTTATGACGTACAGGTGCTGCAGGGCGAGGAAGAGGCCGAACTGGCCGCGCTCGGCGTGATTTCCGGTATTCCGGACGCGAGGGGCATCGTCGGCGATCTCGGCGGCGGCAGCCTGGAACTGGCGCTGATCGACGGCGGGGAGGTGCTGGAACGCTTTTCCTTTCCGCTCGGCGTGCTGCGGGTCGCCGACCTGCGGGCCAAGGGACAGGACAAGCTGAAGCGCCAGGTGCGCAAGATGCTGAAGAAGACCGGCTGGGAGAAACAGGCGCAGGGCTTGCCCTTCTATCTGGTCGGGGGATCCTGGCGCTCGCTCGCCCGGCTCGACATGTTCGACAGCCAGTATCCGCTGCCGGTGATCCACAATTACGAGATGGAACCGCGGCGCGCGCAGCGGCTGGTCAGCCGTCTCGCGCAGCTGAACCGGGACAAGCTCAAGAACGTACCCGGCCTTTCCTCATCGCGCATCCCGACGCTGAAGGACGCTGCCTGGCTGCTGTCGATGCTGGTGCGCTATCTCGGCAGCAGCAAGATGGTCGTGTCCGCCTACGGGGTGCGCGAAGGGCTCTTGTTCCAGAATATCAGCAAGCAGGAAGCGGCGCGGGATCCGCTGCTGCTGGGCACGGAAGACGCCGGAACGGCGCAGTCCCGTTTCCCCGCGAACAGCAAGCTGCTCGGCAAGTGGATTGCCGAAATCTTCTCTGACGACCCGGTGGACTGGCATCGGATCCGGCAGGCGGCCTGCAATCTGGGCGATGTGGCCTGGCGGGCGAATCCCAATTTCCGGGCCGAACGCGGTCTCGAGATCGGGCTGCACGGCAACTGGGTCGGGATCAGCGGGCCGGAACGCGAGATGCTGGGGCAGGCGCTCTACACCAGCTTCGGTGGTGGCACCCGGGTCTTTCCCGGCGGCGGCAAGCTGGCCGACGAAGCGGCCACGCAGCGCGCGATCAGCTGGGGGCTGGCGATGCGCCTCGGGCAGCGGCTCAGCGGCGGGACGCGCAATCCGCTGGAGCAGACACATATCCGCAAGACCGCGAAAAAGCTGGAGCTGACGATCAAGCGCGACCTGATTCATCTCTATGGTGACGCGGTGGCCAAGCGGCACGGGCATCTCGCGAACATGCTGGGGCTGGAGCCGCTGATGACGGCGGAATAGCTATTCCGCTTCGACCGGGTCACCCTCTTGCTGGTGGGTCATTTTCAATTTGCCGTCCTTGACCGTGAAGCTCACCCGGCCCTCGACCAGATCCAGCGCATCGCGGCCGAATTCCTCGTAGCGCCAGCCCTCGAGCAGCGGCACGCCGTCGCGATCGCCGGCGACAATGCGTTCCAGATCGTCGGCGCGGGCGAGCAGGCGGGACGCGACGTTCATTTCCGCCGAGCGGATCTTCAGCAGCAGCTTGAGCAGATCCGTCACGAGTGCATTGGACTTGCCGTTCTTGGGACGGCGGCCGCCTTTTTGCGGCAGTTCGTCGCGGGACAGCGGTTCCGCCTGGGCGATGATGTCCATCAGCCGAGCGCCGATATCATTGTTCTTCCAGCCGGCCGACAGACCGCGGACCTGGCCCAGTTTGGACTGGTCGCGGGGCGGGTGGCCGGCAATGTCGGCGAGCGTTTCATCGCGCATGATCCGTCCGCGGGGCAGGTCCTTGGACTGGGCTTCGCGTTCGCGCCAAGCGGCCAGCGCCTTCAGCCGGCCGAGCATTTCCAGATTGCGGCCCTGCGCCTTCACGCGGAGCCACGCCTTTTCCGGGTCATTGACATAATTGTCGGGGTCGGCGAGCTTTTCCATCTCGGCGTTGATCCAGATGCCGCGACCGGTCTCCTTCAGTTTCTCCAGCATCATCGGAAAAATCGTGGCGAGATGGGTGACATCGGCGATCGCATATTCGAGCTGGCGGGCGTTGAGCGGACGGCGTGACCAGTCTGTGAACCGCGCGCCCTTGTCCAGCGTGATCCCCAGCCAGTTGTCGACGAGATTGGCATAGCCGATCTGTTCGCTCTGGCCGATCGCCATGGCGGCGATCTGGGTGTCGAAGATCGGGTGCGGGGTCTTGCCGGTCAGATTGTGGATGATTTCCACATCCTGGCCACCGGCGTGAAAGATCTTGAGCACATTTTCATTGTTGACCAGCAGTTCGAGCAGCGGCCCGAGGTCCACCCCCTTGGCCAGCGGATCGATCGCCGCGGCTTCCTTGCCGTCGGAAATCTGGATGAGACAGAGAATCGGCCAATAGGTATTCTCGCGCATGAACTCGGTATCAACCGTGATGAAATCCGCAGTCGCAAAGCGAGCGCAAATATCGGCGATGTCCTGATTGTCCGTCAGCAATTTGTGAATGTGCATTTTTGTCCTATACAGCGGGCGGCTCGTCCCGCAAACATTTCATCCGGAGAGGATAAAATTGGGGGAAAAGCATGGCATTTTGGTCACTGATTCTGATCATCCTGCTGGCCTTGCTCTTGCTGGGCCAGATCATGACATTATTTGGCGACGCCTGCCTGGCGATCGCCGACCCGCGGCCGATTGGCGGCAAGACCATCGAAATCACGATATTGGCCTGGGGCTTTGCCGCCCGGCGCGGGCGCTCGCCGCAGATCGATGACTGCGCGCGGCTGGGCATCAACGACATGCGCTTCTTCATGACCGGCAAGGCGATCCTGATCTGCCTGGTGACCTTCGGCTTTTTCCGGCAGGTCAGCATCGCCTATCGCTGCTATGCCGGCGATTCTGACGTGGGCGACGCCTGATGGCGCGGGTGGTGCATCTTGGCCAGCAGGTGTGGCGCAACTATCACCAGACCGCTGCCTGCAATCTCAAGAGCCGGATTGAGCTGGCCAACGAGGACCAGCCGAATGGCAGGGCCTGTCTGAAGGCCGTAGCCGACACCGTGCTGGCGCTGCTCCGCGAAGCCAAGCAATATCAGATTCCGGTGCGGCCGGTCGGGGCAGGCTGGTCGCCGGCGCCGATCAACGTGATCGAGGATGGCTGGCTGGTCGAGACCCTGCGGCTCAACCGGACCTTCCGGATCGCCGCGGACCATTTGCACGCGGATTGCGATCTGCCGGCGGAATCGCTGCTGCTGGTGCAGGCAGGGGCGACGGTCGACGAAGTCTATGAAAGCGCCGAGGAGCTTGGCCGCTCGCTGCGCACCGGCGGCGCCAGCAACGGTCAGAGCTTTGCCGGGGCCTGCGCCACCGGCACCCATGGCAGCGTCTGGCAGGCGGGCGGGATCCAGGACCATGTCCGTGCCATTCAGCTGGTGACGCCGGAACGAATCCTGTGGGTGGAACCGAAAAAGGGCGTGCTGTCCGACGAATTCATCGCCCAGACCGGTTCCGAGATCATCCGCAGCGACCGGATATTTGCCGCCGCCCAGCTCCATATCGGCGCGATGGGCTTTGTCACGGCAATGCTGATCGAGACCGATCCGGTCTATATGGTCCGGAACATCCAGAAGGCGGCGAGGATCAGGCGCGAGCATATCGACTGGCTCTGCCGCGGCGAATTCCGGAAATTCTCCCGTGAATTTGGTTTGAATGAAGAGCCCTATTTTCAGCAGCTTATCCTCAATCCCTTCGACCCTTTCGACAAGAAGAGCCTGCTGCGCTTTCTTTACAGGCGCCCCTATGACGCCAGCATCCCGCCACCGCCGCCGGGCGACATGGGGGCCGGCTATGACGCGCTGACCCTGCTTGGCCAGGCGATGGCGAACAGCGACCTGTTCAAGGGGGAAATCCTGCAGCTGGCGATGGAACAGGCCTATCCCCGCAACCGGGATGTCGACGATCCGCCGGCCATCGCCACCTGGGGCCACACGACCGAGGAACATGCGCCGATCGCCAGCCTGTTCAACGGTTCGGTGACACTGGATCGCAGCAAGCTGAGCGAAGTCTTTGATTTGATTATCGAGAGTTTCCGGCGAGGCGGTGGCGGCACGGTGGTGACGCTGCGCTTTGTCCGCAAGGCCGGGGGACTGCTGGCCCCCGCCCGCTGGCCGGACAATGTCGTGATCGACTTTGACGGGCCGAATGTCGAATCCAGCCACCATGGCTACAGGAAGGTGGTCGAGGCGCTCGATGATGCCGGGATTGCCTTCACCCGCCACTGGGGCAAGACCAACAATCTCGACCGGCACCGGGTGCAGCGGGATTACGAACAGGATTTCGCCGACTGGAAATGGGCGCAGGCACAGGTGATGCCCGATCCCGCCGACCGACAGGTGTTTGCCAATGACGAGCTGGTCAAGCTGGGGCTGGTCTAGGGCCTGTTCCGCACACTCCTGCCCGACCACCCGTTTTACCGCTTGAGCTTTTGCGGTTCTTGCCTCAACATTGCCGGCAATGAGGGCGCCTGAAGCGGGCGTTAAAGCCGGCACGGGGAATTTATGAGAACAATGCGCCACATCCGCCTGGGGACGCTGCTGCTTGCCCTTTCCGTGCCTCTCGCACCGCTCGGCGCGCAAGTCGGCCCGAAGGAAGTGGCGGCGCCCGCCGGGGAAAGCGGGCTGGTTTCGGTGCGCACCGATCCCGCTGAAGGGCGCATCCTGCTGACCCTGCCGCGTCCGGCGGAAGACGGCATTGCGCTGCGCCTGCTGTACAGCACGGCGCTGAAGACCGGGCTTGGCTCGGCGCCGCTGGTGCTCGACCGAGGGCGGACCGGCAATACCCAGCTGCTCGCCTTTCGGCGGATCGGTGGCAAGATCGCGGTGCAGTTCGAAAACCCCCGTTTCCGGGCGGGTGGCGGCGACAGTGCGCAGCATAAGGCCGTGGCGAGCGATTTCGGAATCTCGACGGTCTGGCTGACCGATATCGCGGAAACTCTTGGCGATGGCCGGCTGGTGATCGATATCGCGCCCTTCCTTGCACTCGATACCCTGGGCATTGCCGCTTCGCTCAACCAGGATCAGGATAATTTTGGCATTGGCACTTCTGCGTCTATTGCCGGCAAGGGGTTCAAGCTGGAGGACAAGCGCAGCCTCGCCGATCCGGCCTCGGTTCGGCTGTTTCCCGACAATCTGGAGATTGATGCCGTCCAGACCTATGTGTCCGACAAGCCGGGGGCAGAGATCGAGAATATCGTGCCCGATCCGCAGAAGGTCACGCTGACCGTCCACCACAGCTTTGTACGGCTGCCCGAACCGGGCTTTGTCGCGCGGCGCTTTGATCCGCGGCTGGGCGGTTTCTCGACGCAGGTGGTCGACTTTTCGGCACCGCTGGGGGCACCGGTGGTCTATGATCTGGCCAACCGTTTCCGGCTGGAGAAGATCGATCCGGCCGCACCGCGTTCGCGGGTGAAAAAACCGATCATCTTCTATCTCGACCGCAACACGCCCGAACCGATCCGCTCGGCGCTGCTCGAGGGAATCGGCTGGTGGGGCGATGCCTTTGACAAGGCCGGCTTCATCGATGGCTTCCGGGTGGAGATGCTGCCCGAAGGGGCCGATCCGCTCGACGTGCGCTACAATATGGTCAACTGGGTCGACCGGGCGACGCGCGGCTGGGCCTATGGCCAGCAGATTGCCGATCCGCGCACCGGCGAGATCGTCAAGGGCATGGTGGTGCTGGGATCGCTGCGCGCCCGACAGGACATCCAGATCTTCCAGGCGCTGGTCGGTGCCGGTCAGCTGGGTACCGGCGGGCCGAACGATCCGGTGCAGGTTGCGCTCGATCGCCTGCGCCAGCTCGGCGCGCACGAAGTGGGCCATACGCTTGGCTTTGCGCATAATTTTGCCGCCAGCACGCAGGACCGGGCCTCGGTCATGGATTATCCGCCACCGCGCATCGGTCTGGTCGATGGCAAGCCCGACCTGTCGGACGCCTATGCCGAGGGGATCGGTTCGTGGGACGTCGCGACGGCGCGCTGGCTCTACGCAGACGCGGACGAGCGGGAGACGGCCGAGGCAGCGGCGCGCTATCGCTATGTGCAGGATGACAACGCCCGCGCCGCCGACACCGCCTATGCCTGGGGCGGCCTGTGGGATGATGGCGCCGATCCGGTTGCCGAGCTCAACCGGCTGATGGATGTGCGCGCCGCGGCGCTTTCCGGCTTTGGCCTGGGCGCGTTGAGCCCCGGCGAGCCGGTGTCGAACCTGCGCCGCCGCTTCGTGCCGCTGTGGTTGCTGCACCGCTACCAGCTGGTCGCCGCGGCCAAGCAGATCGGCGGGGTCGATTTTGTCTATGCGCTAAACGGGGGCGGGCGCGAGGTGGCCGAGCCGGTTGCCGCGGACCGGCAGCGCGCCGCGCTCGATGCGGCGCTGGCCACGCTTCGGCCGCAGGCATTGCGGGTGCCCTCCGCCCTGGTACCGCTGCTCTCGGCAGCGCAGAACGGCAGCAGCGACCGCCAGTACGAGACCGAGGTCTTCGCCACCGCCGGCGGCCCGGTGTTCGACCCGCTGGTTGCCGCCGATGCTGCGGCGCAATTGACCGTGCAGACGCTGCTCGCCCCGCGCCGGCTGGCGCGGCTGGTCGTCCAGCAGCAGGGCGACGCTTCGGCACTGGGCGTCGGCGAACTGCTTGACCGGCTCACGGGGGCCGTGCTGTCGTCCACCGAGGATGATCTTGGCCGCCGCATTGCCTACCGGACGCTTGCCACCATGGCCCAGGTTGCCCGCCGGCCGGATGCCAGCCCGGAAGTCGCCGCGGCGCTCGAACAGAAGCTGATCGATGTCGCCGGGACGCTGGCCAGGCGCAAGGCAAGGGGTGCCGAACGGGCGTGGGCGCTGAGCCTGTCGCGCCGGCTGCTCGATCCCGAGCAGCGCGAGCAACTGGCGGCGGCCCTGCCGCGCACGGTCAGCGTGCCGCCGGGCGACCCGATTGGCGAGGGCGACTGGATGGACCTGCCCAGCCTTTGGACCATCAGCGAATAAGCGCCTGCACGCGTTCTGGACGGGACCGCGCCCGGGCAGAGAGCCTGGAGATTGCGACAGGCGTCGATTTGGGCCGCTGATCCGTTTCTGATATCGCAAGCGCAAAGCAGCCGGACAGCTTGCGCCCCGGTTGTGGACCTTGGACCGGGCCCGTCTTGCTTAGTTCGCTACGGCACGATGCGAATGGAAAAAGTCGATCTTCCAGTTTCCGTTGTCACGAACCAGAACGGCAGACTCCAGCCAGCGGACAGGCATGACGTCGGGCGGGATGCCAGCGCTGCCATCGTTTTCCCATGAAGACCAGGCCACATCGCATTGAATCTTTGTGTCAAGCTTGCCGATCGACCAATTGATTTCCACCCCCCGGGCGTGGGCGTCGCGCACTTCATCCGCCAGTTCGGTTCCCGGATAACGCTTGCCGCCATCGAATGAGTCAAAGGACGCAGTTGTCGCAAGACGAAACGCCGCCACATCGTCCTCTCGAAGCGCATCGAAAAAAGCCTCGACGGTTCTTTTCACCTCGTCGCGGTCCTGGGGCAGAGGCGAGCAAGCGGATGGCTCCTCATGACCACATCCCGCTAGTGCGAGGACCGCTACGAGGGTCGGGAGTTTGGAAAATATAGCCATCGCAGAAGCTTACACTCCCGCTGGCTTGGGTCAATGTCCGCTTCCCACCGTTTCGGTCATGACCGATCAGCGATGACCGCTTGCGACCCGATAGCGGATTTTGCTTCCAAATTGATCGAGAAGGTGATCAGATACTGGAGGATCAGAGACGTTCGGAGAATTTGCGATGTCAGGCAGACTTTTGAAACTAATCGTTGCCCTTTCAACACTTGCCGTATCCTCCTATTCTCACGCCGCCGACCAACCCGAAAATTATCTGTTCGTGTGGGTTGGCGATCCAGCAAAGACTGGCAACGACTTCATCGCCGTTGTGGACGCCGATCCCGACTCTCCTGCTTTTGGTGAACTTGTGACCAGCGTGGCCACGGATCAGAAGAGCGTCAATGCCCACCATACCGAGTATGAAATGCCGGCCAGCGGCATGCTGTTCGCCAATGATCACCAAGCCAACCGGACATTGATTATAGATCTCACCGATCCCAAGCAGCCGCGCCAGGCAGGCTCTTTCACCAGCCTTGGCGGATTTAGCATGCCCCACAGTTTCGTTCGCTTGCCCAACGGAAACGTTCTGGCCACCTTTCAGTACACCGATGATGGCGGCCGCATGTCGATGGGATCCAAAAGCGGCGGTCTGGTAGAAATCGATGATACGGGCAAAATGGTGCGATCCGTGAGCAATGCCGACCCGGCGTTCGCGGGTGAAGGGCTGCTGCCCTACGGCTTGGCGGTCTTGCCGGAAATTGACCGGGTGATTGTCACCAATTCCCCCATGGGTGATGATTTCCTGCTGACCAGCAACACCTATCAAATGTTCCGCCTGTCGGACCTCAAGCTAATGGGAACGTATCGGCTCGACCCCGGCCCGCGGCTCAATGGACATATTTCCCCCGAGGAACCGCGGATCGGGCCCGATGGCTCTGCCTATATCCACACCCTGTCGTGCGGCGTTCAGCGGGTGACTGGCATGGAAACCACATCGCCCAAGGCGCGGTTTGTGCACCAGTATCCTGGAAGCTGGTGCGGTGTACCGACTATCATAGGACATTATATGGTGCAGAGCGTTCCCGACATCGACGCCTTCATTGTGCTGGATATTTCCGATGGCGATCGACCAGTGGAAGTTTCGCGGCTTGTCATGGATGATGACTATCAACCGCACTGGACCGGCTGGGACGCCAAATCAGGGCGCCTGGTGGTTACGCCCGGGAAATCTGGTCAGCGGATGTATTTGCTCAAGCTCGACGAGACGAACGGGGCGCTGTCTTTGGACGAAGCCTTTCGCGGATCGGACGGCAAGGTCGGATTCAGTTTTGCGGAGCAATCATGGCCTCACGGCTGGACCGGGGAGGGGGCGCCACATGGAGCCGTCTTTTCGCGATAATATCTTCACGCTGAACCCTTGAGCGCTGGTTCCGGAACAAACCTGCCAGAACTTCCGCTGCGCATACAGGTTCGATCATCAGAATTGACCGGATGGAGTCGCATCGGAACTGGCGCGGCTACTATTATCGTAATGATCGAAAATCCGCTAAGAACGCAAAGAAGGCATTTGGATGGCGTTAGCTGCCGTTCCGCTTCCGCCCCAATAGCGGACATTCCGAGGGCCGGGGGTGACTGCGGGTTACGTGCCTGTTAGGTGAGACCGCTAATGGCGATCGGAAGTCGATCAGCCTTCAGGAGAGTATGCATGCTTTTTCACACCATGGTCGGATCGAACGACATTGAACGATCCAAGCGCTTCTACGACACGGTGCTCGGCACCTTGGGTGCAGGGGAAGGGACGCGGAACATCGCCGACAGCGGCCATACCCGTCTGATCTACAATAACGGCAACGGAACCAACTTCATCGTCAGCCAGCCGATCAACGACGAACCGGCAAGCGTCGCCAACGGCAGCACAGTCGCCTTTTCCTGCGACTCGCCCGAGCAGGTGAAGCAGCTTCACGATACCGCCGTTGCCGCTGGCGGAACCTCGATCGAAGCTCCGCCAGGACCGCGCGAAACTGCCTCCATGGGCACCATCGAACTGGCCTATTTTCGTGATCCCGACGGCAACAAACTGTGCGGAATTCATTTTCCTGCCTGATCCGTCAGGCACGGGTCTGCTTCTAAACCTAGCGGACCTCGATCATGCGATCCCGCGAATGTCCGCTTTCCACCCAGTTTCGGTCATTCAAACTGATCGGATGGATAATAATAGCTGTCGGTCAGCAACCGCCCCAATTACGGGCGTTCGGCCTTCCCGTTTGTGAAAACCGTCCTCGGCTCCCACAGGCCTTTCACTCAGTCTCAGCTGCAGAAAACCGTCCCTTTTTCCAAGCCAGGCCGAGGCCGACCGCGCTTGCCAGCAGCGATACGGCAAGCGCCGCCAGTGACGATTCCGGGCCGAAACCGCCGCCGCTCAATATCACCGGGATTCCTTCCGCCGGACGGGTGTGAAGCGGGCCGCCGGTGAAGAGCGTATAGCCCGACACGGCGCCGCCAAAAAGCCAGCCTTGCGCAAAATTCCAGCCGGCGTGCATGCCGATCGACATCCAGACCCGGCCGGTCAGCAGATAAAGCCCTGCGCCAACCCCTTCGCCCGCGATCAGGCAGAGGGTGGAAAAGGCAGAGGCGTCGGGATTGGACCAATGGAGTCCGCCGAACAGCAATGCCGTGAAGATCAGCGCCGGAAAAACGCCGGCAGCCCGCCAGAGCAGGCGAAAGATGATGATCCGCATCAGGACTTCCTCGATCACGCCCGACTGCACGGCCTGTTTTACCGATTCCGCAATCCTGGTGACCGGGGTCACCTCGATGACAACCCAGCCGGCGCTCCACATCGGGCCGACGATCATGGCGATCAGCAGGGCACCGATGGCAAGTCCGATCGCGAGATCGGGCACCAGGTGGCGAATCCCGAGTTCGGCCACTCTGCGGCGTTCACCAAGGCTGACCGCGACGGCATAGGTGCCGAGCATCGCGATCGCGCCGATCACGACGGCGATCAGTCGCGCGCCGGGCGGCGCGTTCGCGCGGGAGATGAACGTCTCCCCCGACACCAGCGCAGACAGTCGCAGGGTGGCGTCGGCCGCAAGATTGAATGCCAGGATGCACAGGAACGCCAGTACGCAGAGCCAGACCAGCGCTCTTGCCCAGCGCAGCCTCCCCGGTGCCAGCAATCCTTTATGACCCAATATGATGTCTGTCGCCATTCTATACCCTCCCGATACGCCCGGATAGGCTGTGTGTATTATATATAAAATACACTAAATAGGAGCCCGCTGGTATTGGCAGTCCGCGGCGAATGGCAGCCAACGCCTTCCTTTCACCAAAAACCCGCATCGACTGCGGCGCACGGCGCGTTCCGCCAATCTCAACCCTTGACAAATGGCCCGCAGACCTGTGTTACGCCTCCAGTCTTTCCATAGGGGAAAGCACCCAGTTCCAAAGGCCCGTCATGCACGCATATCGCACCCACAATTGTTCCGCGCTCCGCTCCTCCGACGTCGGCGATACCGTCCGCCTGTCCGGCTGGATCCATCGCAAGCGCGATCACGGCAATCTGCTGTTTGTCGACCTGCGCGACCATTTCGGCCTGACCCAGATTGTCAGCGAAACCGGCAGCGAGGCGTTCAAGATGCTCGACGGCGCGCGCGTGGAATCGGTGGTCACGGTGACCGGCAAGGTTGTCGCCCGCGACGATGAAACGGTGAACAGGAATCTGCCGACCGGCGAGGTCGAGCTGGTGGCCGACACGGTCGAGATGCAGGGCCCGGCGGAAGAATTGCCGATGCCGGTGTTCGGCGAGCAGGAATATCCCGAGGATATCCGCCTGCGCTACCGCTTCCTCGATCTGCGCCGCGAGTCGGTCCACGCCAACATGATGCTGCGTTCGAAGGTGATCGCCAGCCTGCGCAAGCGGATGACCGACCAGGGCTTTACCGAATTCCAGACCCCGATCCTGACCGCCTCTTCACCGGAAGGCGCGCGCGACTATCTCGTGCCGAGCCGCGTCCATCCCGGAAAATTCTACGCGCTGCCGCAGGCGCCGCAGATGTTCAAGCAGATGCTGATGGTCGCCGGTTTCGACCGCTATTTCCAGATCGCGCCCTGTTTCCGCGACGAGGATGCCCGCGCCGACCGCTCGCCGGGCGAATTCTACCAGCTCGATTTCGAGATGAGCTTTGTCACCCAGGAAGATGTGTTCCAGACGCTGGAACCAGTTCTGGCCGGCGTGTTCGAGGAATTCGCCGATGGCCGCTCGGTCACCCCGGCGGGCGAATTTCCGCGCATCCCCTACAGGGAATCGATGCTGAAATATGGCAATGACAAGCCGGACCTGCGCAACCCGATCATCATCCAGGACGTCAGCGAGCATTTCAAGGGTTCCGGATTCGGCCTGTTCGACAAGATCACCTCGACCGGCGGCACCGTGCGCGCCTTTGTCGCGCCGGAAGCGGGCAAGAACAGCCGCAAATTCTTCGACGACATGAACAACTGGGCGCGCGGCGAGGGCTTTGCGGGCCTGGGCTATATCAACATGAAGCAAGGCGTGGCCGGCGGCCCGATCGCCAAGAATCACGGCGAGGAAGGCACCGCCAAGCTGCTCGCGGATCTTGGCTGCGGCCCCGATGACGGCGTCTTCTTCGCCGCGGGCAAGGAAGCCGAGGCGGCCCGGCTGGCCGGCGTGGCGCGGACCCGGACCGCGGAACAGCTCGACCTGATCGACAAGAATGCCTTCAAATTCTGCTGGATCGTCGACTATCCGATGTTCGAATATGACGACGAGCTCAAGAAAATGGATTTCTCGCACAACCCCTTCTCGATGCCGCAGGGCGAGCTCGAGGCGCTCGAAACCAAGGATCCGCTCGATATCCTTGCGTGGCAATATGATATTGTCTGCAACGGCATAGAACTGTCCTCGGGCGCGATCCGGAACCACCGGCCCGACATCATGTACAAGGCGTTCGAGATTGCCGGTTACACGAAGGAGCAGGTCGATACCGAATTTTCCGGCATGATCAACGCGCTCAAATATGGCGCCCCGCCGCATGGCGGATCGGCGCCGGGCGTCGACCGGATCGTGATGATGCTGGCGAACGAGCCCAATATCCGCGAAGTCGTGCTTTTCCCGATGAACCAGAAGGCGGAAGACCTGATGATGAACGCGCCGAGCCCGGTGGCGATGAAGCAGCTGCGCGAACTGCATATCCGCGTGGTCGAGCCGCCAAAGGAAGGCTAGGCTCGATTCCGTTAGTGGTGAGCCTGTCGAACCACGCGTATCGACGAGAGGCGCCCTTCGACAGGCTCAGGGCTAACGGGATCAACATATGACGCACCCCCAAGACCATCATTTCCCGTCCTCCCACGGCGATATCTGCTATTTCGAATGGGGACGGGCAGGCGACGGCCCGTCGGTTCTGTTGCTCCATGCCACCGGCTTTCATGCCCGCTGCTGGGACAGGGTTGTCGATGCCTTTCCGAAAGGCCCCCATGTCGTGGCCGTGGACCAGCTGGGTCACGGGCGCAGCGCGAGACCGGAAATCAGGGACTGGGCGATGATTGCCGGAGCGACATCGGAATTGCTGGAATCGCTCGGCACGCCCTTCGATATCGGCGTCGGCCACAGCATGGGCGGCCATTGCCTTATCCAGGTCGCCGCTGCCTCGCCGAACGCTATCAAGAAACTGGTGCTCGTCGATCCTGTGATCATGCCGCGCGAAGCCTATCAGCGGCCCTCCGATTTCAGCGCGACCAGCGAGATGGTCGGCAAAAGGCGCAACAGCTGGGACGGGCCGGATGCGATGTTCGACCGGTTCCGGGATCGCCATCCCTACAGCCTTTGGGACCCGGCGGTGCTGCGCGACTATTGCGAATATGGCCTGCTGTCCGACGGGGAAGGGGGTTTCGAACTCGCCTGTCCGCCGCAAACCGAAGCGTCGGTCTACGCAACCAGCCTGTCGGTCGATCCGTGGCCGCTGATCGACACTATCGGCCAGCCGGTGACGGTGCTGCGCGCGCCGCAGCTCGAACCGGGCAAGACGTTCGATTTTGCCAGCTCGCCGACGCCGCCGGCGCTGGCGGACAGCTTTGCCGACGGCACCGACGTCTTTCTGCCCGATCTGACCCATTTCATGCCGATGCAGGACCCCGCGCGGATTGCGAAACTGATCATCGGCGAGCGGTGACCGGAGGTTGCGGGCAGCGATTCTGCCCTGCCATCAGGCGCCAGTCCCTCGGGCAATGCGGTCGCCGGTGACGATCAGGGTTAACTGATTGGCGGTCGGCGCGAATCTGATGTAGATTGACGCTTTCGGGTTGAACTTGGCAATGCCTGTTCGCAGACGAAAGATGCGATGTGCATTGTTAACCCTCCGGGTCGACAGGCGCGCGGCAATTGGAGTGATGATGACCATAAATCTGTCCGACTATGAATCCGGCGACCAATTTGATGGCGACTATGACGAAGCGCTGGAGGCCCTGCAGGACCGGCTGGCCCGCGTCCATTTCCAGCATATCATCCATGGCTGCCGCTCGATCCTGGTGTTCGAGGGCTGGGACGCCGCCGGCAAGGGCGGTGCAATCCGGCGGATGACCGGGCAGTGGGAACCGCGCTATTATGATGTCTGGCCGATCGGGGCCCCGACCAAGGAAGAGAAGGACCGGCATTTCCTTTGGCGCTTCTGGCAGAAATTGCCGGGCAGCCGCGAAATCGGCGTGTTCGACCGCAGCTGGTACGGCCGGGTGCTGGTCGAGCGGGTCGAGGGTTTTTGCCAACCCGCCGACTGGAAACGCGGCTATGACGAGATCAACGAATTCGAGGCGCAGCAGATCGATGGCGGCACCAATCTGGTGAAATTGTTCTTCCACGTCACCCAGGACGAGCAGGACGCGCGCCTCGCCAAGCGGCTCGATACGCCGCACAAGCGCTGGAAGATCACCCTGGAGGATTTCCGCAACCGGAAGAAGCGCGGTGCCTATCTGGAGGCGATGCACGACATGTTCGAATATACCGACACGCGCTGGGCGCCTTGGAAGGTGATCGACGGCAATGACAAGAAATCGGCGCGCATTGCCGCAATGACCCATGTTGCTGAGACGCTGGAGGCGGCGCTGCCGAAGGATTTGCCGGAGGCGGATCCGAAACTGGTGAAGCTGGCGGAAAAGGCTTTTGGCTATGAGGCGGGAACCTAGGCGACCGCGTTTCCGGGCCGCCGAGCGGACTGAGGTCCCATCAGGGACGGGTCGTTCCCGCCGCAGATACCGGCTGCCTATGCTCACCGCAGGATAATTTTCCAAAAAATTCAGTCTGATACTGAAGCAACCGCCGGTTCTGCCGTGAACAGGCGTAGCAATAGGTGGTTATTGAAGGAATTGGCGCGTGCTGCATAAGATCCCGACGGACCAGCTCGAGATCGGGATGTTTGTGGATTCGATGGAAGGGTCCTGGTTTTCGCACCCGTTCTGGCGTTCCCGCTTCCTGCTGACCCATGCATGGCAGCTGGAGAAAATCTTCGCCAGCGAGACGGCGATGGTGACGATAGACGATTCGCTGGGCAAGGGGCTGCCGTCGCCCGAACTGCCGGCAGCGCCCCTTTCTGCTGAAAAGCCGGTCGACGCCGGGAAGGCCGCGGACGTCTATCCGGTGATGAGGCGCCAGTCGCGGTCGCAGGATATCGATCTGCCGCTGTTCATGCGCCTTACGCCCCGCGAGCGCGCTGCCGAGGTCCGCAAGGCGTCCGGAGCGATCAAGCGGTCGCGCGCGGCGGTGATGAATCTCTTTGCCGATGCGCGGATGGGCAACGCAATCAAATCGGACAAGATGCTGCCGCTGGTGGAGCAGATCTCGAGTTCGGTGACGATCGACCCGACGATCATCCTCAATATCGCCCGGCTGAAAACCAAGGACGAATATACATATCTCCATTCGGTTGCCGTCTGTGCGCTGATGGTCAATCTGGCGCGCAAGATGGGCATGGCGGAATCGCTGATGCAGGAGGTCGGCATGGCCGGGCTGCTGCACGATGTCGGAAAAACGTCCATCCCGGACAATATCCTGTCCAAGCCCGGCAAGCTGGACGACACGGAATGGATCACCGTTCGCAACCATCCGCAGCGGGGTCACGACATATTGTCCGCCTCCGAGGGGGTCGGCAATATCGCGCTTGAGGTCTGTCTCCGGCATCACGAGAAGATGGATGGGACCGGCTATCCCGGCGGCATTCCCGCCGACAATCTGAGCGTCTATACGCGCATGGCCGCGATCTGTGACGTTTATGATGCCATCACCTCCCAGCGGTCCTACAATACGCCGATGTCCGCCTCCCAGGCGCTGGCGACGATGCAGTCATGGTCGGGGCATTTCGACAAGCTCATCTTCAGGGATTTTGTCGACAGCCTCGGAATTCTCCCGGTCCGGACCCTGCTGCGGCTGGATCGCGATGAACTGGCGGTGGTGGTCGGCGAGTCGCCATCCAATTATGCCGCGCCGATTGTCCGCCGTTTCTACACGCTGGCTGGCAACCGCGAGATCGAGCCGCGCGACCTGGACATGGCGCGAAGCAAATCGCGCAAGATTCTCGCCATCGAGGATCCGGAGGACTGGGGATGGCCGGACTGGCCGGAATATTGCCGGAAGCTGCTGGCGAAAGACACCAACTGACGATCTGATCAGCGATTCCGATGCACAGGCTATCAGACAGGTTCTGCTGCCATTTCCGGTCATCGCAGCCGGCGAGGCCGGATTCAGCCGACCCGCTGTCGGTGATGGTTCATGTGCAACCTAAGGGAGGACAGAGCCTGGCTCGGCTCAGCCCCGATATCCTCAACCTTTCGTATTCTTCCCGATATAGCGCGACAGCGGCGTGTCACTCCGGATCGTCGGGCCGCGCGGGTTTTTCGTGTCATAGACCACCGCATTTTCGAGCACGCGCTTGACATAGTTGCGGGTCTCGGAAATCGGGATATCCTCGATCCACTTGACCCAGTCGATACCGCCCATGCGCGGGTCGCCATTGGCGCGGAGCCATTTGTTCACATTGCCCGGGCCGGCGTTATAGGCGGCGATGGCAAGCGGGTAGCTGCCGCCATAATAGTCCATCATCCGCTGGATATAGCCGCTGCCCAGCCGGATATTATATTGCGGGTCGTCGGTCAGCGCCGACGCATCATAGGACATGTTGGCCTTGCCGGACTGTTCCCGTGCGGTGCCCGGCATCAGCTGCATCAGGCCGCGGGCGCCGGCGTGGCTGATCGCGCCCTGGGCGAACTGGCTTTCCTGCCGGGTGATCGCGTGGATCAGGGTCCAGCTGCCTTCGTGGCCGAAGGGCACCTCGATCGTCGGAAAGGAGGTTTCGTCGATCGCACCGACTCCGGCGCCGAGCGAGCTGATTCCCTTGATCACGCCAAGGTCGCGCGCACCGATGCGGGTGGCGAGATCGCTGATCAGCATATATTCCTTGGCGGTCTTGGCGTTATAGGCGAGTGCCCGGTGGAAGCGGATCTGCTCGCGCCACGGTCCGGTACGGACCGAGGCCTTGGTGGCGATCACCAGCGGTTCCTGGTCAAAGGCGCGGCGATCGGCATCGGTGATCTCGATCGCGGGCTTGCGGTTGAACACCGGCAGCGGACGCCCCAGCCGTTCCAGCGACAGCTGGCCGTAGAAATAGTCGGGGAAGGCGGCGGCCTTCTCGAAATAGGCCTTCGCCTGTTCGGTCTGGCCCGCCTCGGCGGCCGCGCGGCCGGCCCAGTAATAGCCCTTCGAGGTGATGTTCGGCGAATCATAGGATTGCGCATAGAGATCGAACATGTGCACCGCCTTGGCCGGCTGGCGCATGCCGTTGAGCGCGGCGGTGCCGGCTACCCAGGCGAGATCGGAATATTTGTCGCGGACGCGGCTGTCCTCGTCGGCGATCCGGGTCGGCGTCGCATAGGCATCCTCGATTTTCGAGGCGATATCATAGGCGACCGTCCACTGCCGGTCGTTGGCAGCGGCTTCGGCGTTGATCAGCATCGCCTCGAACCAGGTGTCGGGCTTGGCGGGCTTGACCCGCAACGGCAGGCGGGTGGCGAGCAATTGCCGCGCGGCATAGCTCTGGCCGGTGTTGCGCAGATAGCGGGCGCGATCGGCGAGATAGCCGGCGTCGTCACGGGCAATCGCGCCGACGGCGGTGGCCTGCTCGTTGGCATCGCTGGCCTCGGCCAGCTGGGCCAGTCTGGCCGCGAACACCGGGCGCCGCGCCGGGGAGGTGAAGCCGAGCTGGCGTGCCGCATCGCGTGTGGCCCGCGCCCACAGCAGGGCATCCATGCGGGCGTCATGATCCTCGATGCTGAACGCGGAACCGAAACGCGCCATCAGCGCCGCTTCGTCCTCGTCGGTCAGCGTGCCGCCGCGCCATGCGGTCCTGGCCCATTGCCCGGCCTTGTCGCGCTGCCCGGCAGCCTGCAGGGCAACCGCATATTTGGCTGCACCCGCGTTGGTCGTCGGCTCGAACCGTGCAAAATAGGCGAGCACGCGGGAAGGGGAGAAGCTGTTGATATTGATCGCCTGCTCGGCGTTGCGCCGCATCCGCGTGTCTTCCGGCCAGCCGGGGAAGGTGACCAGAAAGCCGGCATAATCCTCGAAGGAATAATTGTCGGACTGCGTCAGCACGCGCCAGCGCTGCAAGCCGAGGACGGCATTGCCACCGGTCGGGTCGGACAGGCCGGCGTCGGCATTCTGCCAGCCCAGCTGCTCGCCGATATTGTCGGCCGCCATGCAGGTGGCAGGGGTGAAAAGCAGCGTCGCGATAAGAATTCTTGATACCATACTGGACATTTTACGCTTAGGCTCCTTATCAGGCGCTGAACGGCGAACTATATCACCGTTATTATTGCAAATGACTTGGGGACGGCTTTGCCGATTTCCAAGGCAAACATAAAGGATTATTAGATGTTCTCGGGCTCAATTCCGGCTCTGGCGACGCCCTTTCGCGACGGATCGTTTGCCGAAGACCAGTTTCGCGCGCTCGTGGACTGGCAGATCGACCAGGGCAGCAGCGCGCTGGTGCCTTGCGGGACGACCGGAGAAGCGTCGACCCTGTCGAACGCCGAACATCATCGGGTCATCGAGATATGCGTGGAGCAGGCGGCGGGCCGGGTGCCGGTGATCGCCGGCTGCGGCTCCAACGATACCAGCAACGCGCTGCTGCACCTCAATTTCTCCAAGAAATGCGGCGCCGCTGCCGGCCTGGTCGTCGCACCCTATTACAACCGGCCCAATCAGGAAGGGATCACCGCCCATTTCACCACCCTGACCAACAATGTCGATTTGCCGCTGGTGCTTTACAATGTTCCGGCACGAACGGTGACCGACATCATGCCCGACACGGTGGCGGCCCTGTCGAAGCTGCCGAATGTGGTCGCGATCAAGGATGCCAGCGGCGACCTCGACCGGGTCACCGAGCATCGGCTGAACTGCGCCGATGATTTCGTGATGCTTTCGGGTGTCGACGAACTGTCGCTGGCCTTCAATGCGGCGGGCGGGATCGGCTGCATTTCGGTCACCGCCAATGTCGCGCCCAGATTATGCGCGGAATTCCAGGCCGCCTGTGCCGCGGGCGACTATGCCAAGGCTCGCGAATTGAACGACGTGCTCTATCCACTGCACAAGGCCCTGTTCTCCGATGCGTCTCCGGGACCGATAAAATATGCCATGTCGCGGGTGCTCGAGAGTTTCTCGACCGACCTGCGCTTGCCGATGACGCCCCCTTCCGAAGCCAGCCGCAAGGCGGTGGACGCCGCTCTCGAAGGGGCAGGGCTGGTCTGATGGCAAAGCCCCGGCCAGAGGAATTCGACAAGCAGAAGATCGTCGCCGAAAACCGGCGGGCGCGTTATGACTATTTTGTCGACGACAAGTTCGAAGCCGGCATCATGCTGACCGGAACGGAAGTGAAATCGCTGCGCTTCGGATCGGGTGCGATCGCGGAGAGCTATGCCGAGGTCAAGGATGACGAAGTCTGGCTGATCAACGCCAATATCCCGGAATGGAGCCACGGCAACCGCTATAACCACACGCCCACGCGGCCGCGCAAGTTGCTGCTCAACCGGCGCCAGATCAACAAGCTGCACGGTGCCGTGATGCGCAAGGGGATGACGATCGTGCCGCTGTCGATCTATTTCAACAGCAATGGCCGCGCGAAACTGGAGCTGGCCCTGGCCAAGGGCAAGAAGGCACCGGACAAAAGGCAGACCGAAAAGGACCGGGACTGGAAGAGACAGCAGGGCCGGCTGATGCGCGAACATGGCTGACCACAAACCCAATATCCACGACAAGGATTTTGCGGCGCGTACCATCCTGCGCTTTGTCCAGTGGTTCCAGCGCAAGATGCCGACCCGTGCGGGGATGGAGCGCAACAAGTTCCTGAAACCGATTGCCCATCGCTTTCTGCATTCCGAATTGTGGCGTTTTACCAGGCGCTCGGTGCCGCGCGGCGTTGCCCTTGGCATGCTGGCGGCCTTCCTGATCCCGGTGGGGCAGATCTTCGCAGCGGTCTTTCTCGCGCTTCCGGTGCGCGCCAATGTGCCGATCGCGGCGGTCACCACGTTCATCACCAATCCGCTGACCTATCCGTTCTGGATTGCGGCGGCGAACCAGACGGGCAGATTTGCCCTGCAGATCGACGCGATGACCGCCAGCCAGCCGATCAAGACCCATATGCAGAGCGAGCTCGGCCAATGGCTGAACTGGCTCGGTCGCGAAGCCGGTGTCACTGCCTTCGGATTCCTGCTGTTTGCCATCATTTTCGCCGCCGTCGGCTATGTCGTCAGTTCCTTTGGCTGGCGCTGGTGGATCGGCCACAAGCGCAGAGCGCGGTTGAACAAGATAATTTCCGACCGGGTTCACGATGGCCAGTAAAGCGCAGAACAAGTCCGGATTGTTGAACCCCAGCACCCGCAAGGTGCAGAACGACGTGCGGACAAGGGCCGTTGCACTCGTCGTCGCGATATTGGCGTCGGCCGGACTGCTCTACTGGCAGATGCAGAGTGTCAGCCTGCTGGTCGCCTTTCTCGCCCTGGTGCTGAGCTTGATGGGCATCGCCTATTTTCTGCGTCCGCAAAGCGCCGCCACCGATCAGGACCAGGCCGATCCGGAAGACTGGGCCGTCACGCGGATGGTCGCCGATCAGTCCTCCGTCGGCCTTGCGATCACCGACCGGGCGGGCCGGCTGGTCTGTGCCAACGAGCTGTTCACGAAATGGTTCAACGGTGCGGCGGTTCCTCCAGACCTGCCGTTGCAGGCCGGCGGCAATGAGTTGCTGGCGACCGCTGGCCGGACCGCGTGGCGCGATGGCCGCGGCTATGCCGAGGGCCTGAAGCGCGGCGTCGCGGAATATAATGCGAAGGTTGTCCGGGCGGGGCAGGGCGAGGAATATCTGCTCTGGCAGTTCATGCCCCAGGTCCAGGCGGACCTTCTCGACGAGATGATCGGCCTGGTCGGCGGCGGCGGTGGCCGCGCCTTTTCCGAAGTCGGCATATTGGCGAGCGTGATCGGCGGCGAGGGAAGGATCCGCGCCTCGAACCAGGCCTTCGCCCTGCGCGCGACCGGGCGGGTCGATGCCAATATATCGGGCCGCAACTTCATCAATTTCCTGCGCTCCGACGACAAGGGCACGATCTTTTTCGAGCGCGAGGGACGGCACGGCACGCCGGTGCGCCTGTTCCATATTCCGCTCGACCGGGAAAAGGAAAAGGGGCCGGCGCTGATCCTGCTGATCGATGACGACGGCGGCATGGTCGAGCGCGGCAAGGCGCTGGAACAGGTCGAATCGATGCTGTCGCTGCTGCCCCTCGGCCTGGCCCTGACCGACCGCGACGGGCGGTTCCTGTTCCTGAACGAGGCCTTTGCCAAAATCGCCGGCATTGGCGAAAATGAGCAACCGCTCTATCCGGGCGACCTGATGATCCGCGATGACAAGTCCGCGGTGGCCGATGCCGTGCGGCGCTATGCCAGCGGCCCGGCGCTGGCCGGTGACCTGGCGGTGCGGCTGCGCAGCGGCGGCGAGGAACCCGTCGCCCTGGGCATTGCCGGGGTTCGCGGCCTGGGCGAGGCGGCGGTGCTGCTGTCGATCCGCGACAACAGCGAGGAATCGAAACTGAAGAGCCAGGTGGCGCAGGCGACCAAGATGCAGGCGGTCGGCCAGCTTGCCGGCGGCGTGGCTCATGATTTCAACAATATCCTGACCGCGATCATCGGCCATTGCGACCTGATGCTGCTGCGCCATGCGCCGGGCGACAGCGACTATGACGATATCCAGCAGGTCAAGAACAACAGCAACCGGGCGGCGGGGCTGACCCGGCAGTTGCTCGCCTTTTCGCGGCAGCAGACGCTGCGGCCGCAGGTATTGCAATTGCCCGACGTGGTGGCGGACGTATCCAATCTGCTCAAGCGCCTGCTCGACGAGTCGATCGAGCTGGAGGTGCGGCACGGGCGCAATCTGGGTCTGGTTCGCGCCGATCCCGGACAGCTTGAGCAGGTGATCATCAATCTCGGCGTCAACGCGCGCGACGCGATGCCCAAGGGTGGCAAGATTTCGATTGCGACCCAGGCGGTCGTGGCCTCCGATGTCCGCGCGCTGAAGAGCGAGATCCTGCCGATCGGCGACTATACGGCGCTGATCTTCAGCGATACCGGACAGGGCATTCCGCCGAACGTGATCGGCAAGATTTTCGAGCCGTTTTTCACGACCAAGGCCGTCGGGAAGGGGACCGGGCTCGGGCTGTCGACGGTCTACGGCATCATCAAGCAGTCCGGCGGCTATATTTTTGCCGATTCCAAGCCGGGCCAGGGCACCACCTTCTCGATCTATTTTCCGGTCCACCGGCCAACGGCGGAAGACACCGCGCGGGCGACCCTGAACTCGCCGCCGGTCAAGGCGACCGCCAGGAAGGAATTGTGGGGTACGGGGCATATCCTGCTGGTCGAGGACGAGGACATGGTGCGGGCGGTCGCGGAACGGGCGCTGACCCGACAGGGCTATACGGTGGTGACCGCCAGCGAAGGCGAGGAAGCGCTGGGGCTGCTCGCCGAACAGGTCGACAAGGAAGAGCAGTTCGACATGATCGTGTCCGACGTGGTGATGCCGAACATGGATGGTCCGACCATGGCCAGGCATGTCCGCAAGGATTATCCCGATCTGCCGATCCTGTTCATGTCCGGCTATGCCGAGGAACAATTGCGCAAGTCGATCGATCTGGACAAGGTCAATTTTCTGCCCAAGCCGTTCTCGGTCGCGCAGATCGCGGAAGCGGTGGGCGAAACTCTGGCCGAACATGCCAAGCCGGACCAGGTTGGGCCATGATTTGACTGGAAAATCAGAGCGATAATCAGAATATCAAAAATTCATGTTCCCCTCTTGTTCTATGAGAACAAATACGGTACATCATGACAATCATTGATTGATGCTACTTAAACATTTAGCGAAGGGGACAGGCAAATGGCCAGCAATTTAAAAGTCGTAGAATCGGATAATCAATTGAACTCATCAGACAGGCAAAAGGCGCTCGACGCCGCACTGGCGCAGATCGACCGCGCTTTCGGCAAGGGCTCGGCGATGAAGCTGGGCCAGCGCAAGGCGCTGGAAATAGAAGCCATCTCCACCGGCAGTCTCGGACTGGATATCGCGCTTGGCATCGGGGGACTGCCAAAGGGACGCGTGATCGAGGTATACGGACCGGAAAGTTCGGGCAAGACCACGCTCGCGCTGCACGTCATTGCCGAAGCGCAGAAGGCGGGCGGCACGGCGGCCTTTGTTGACGCGGAACATGCGCTCGACCCGATCTATGCAAAGGCACTGGGCGTCAACACCGACGAACTGATCATCTCGCAGCCCGATACCGGCGAGCAGGCGCTGGAAATTGTCGACACATTGGTGCGCTCCAACGCGATCGACATATTGGTGGTCGATTCGGTCGCTGCCCTGGTGCCGCGCGCGGAAATCGAGGGCGAAATGGGTGATACCCATGTCGGCCTGCAGGCCCGGCTGATGAGCCAGGCGCTGCGCAAGCTGACCGGCTCGATCAGCCGCTCGAAATGCATGGTGATCTTCATCAACCAGATCCGCATGAAAATCGGCGTGATGTACGGCAACCCGGAAACCACCTCGGGCGGCAACGCGCTGAAATTCTATGCCTCGGTCCGTCTCGACATCCGCCGCACCGGCCAGATCAAGGAACGCGACGATATTGTCGGCAACACCACGCGGGTCAAGGTCGTCAAGAACAAGGTCGCGCCGCCGTTCAAGCAGGTCGAGTTCGACATCATGTACGGCCAGGGCATTTCCAAGGTAGGCGAGATCATCGATCTCGGTGTGAAAGCCGGCGTGGTCGAGAAATCGGGTGCCTGGTTCTCCTATGACTCGGTCCGCATCGGCCAGGGGCGCGAAAATTCGAAACGCTTCCTGCTCGAGAATCCGGAGATGATGGCCAAGCTGGAAAACCAGATCCGCGGCAAGCAGGAAGCAGTTGCCGAAGAAATGATGACCGGCCCGATCGGCAAGGCCGATGACGGCGAAGATGCCGAATAGGTGATCCGATCGTCCTCGCGGCGCCGGGGGCAGGGGCGGATATGCCTGTGCCACTCGCTGGCCAGGTCTTTGCCGGCCTGATCCCTGCCGCCGCCGCGCGGAGGAACCGATAATTGCAGTTTTGCCGGATCCGTCTCCCCCGAGGCGATCCTTGGCATAGGGCCGTCCTTCTGTCCCCCGACTACAGGACGGCCCGTTTTCATTGGC
>CAXIBD010000003.1:0-82349 GCA_964022135.1 uncultured Sphingomonadales bacterium
GATTCGGCATCGATACCGGTCCATGTGCCGTTCTGGTTGTTGATCAGGCTCTCGGCGGAGCTTTTGAAATCTTGGTAGGACATATGGTGTTTCCTTAGAATTGGGGAGGTACTATTCAAATGTGCTGTCAAATAATTTGCAGCGTGTGAGAGCGGTATTGGCCCATTTTGAGGGGTTGTGCCAGAGATTCTTGTCAAAAATTTCGTCGTAATGTCGGAGAACTCGGTTTTCGGAGTGTAAAATTGTAAATAAAGTTACAAAAGAGACAGCGCTCGCCTGGCATGATCGATGGCCCCCTGCGGTCCGAAATCAACCGCCGCGCAATCGTCGTTCGCCATTCCCCATTGCGTCCTTGCGGCCAAAGCCTTTGTCCCGAAAATCCGCCGTTCCTCCATCACGACCCCGAAGAAAATCTTGATATATCGACCTTTATCGCGTTGGTTTTTGGGCGACCGGCCATCCCACTCCAAAAATTAATTGTGGATCGGAGACCATATTATCGCTGCGAAAGCTTGCCAGTTGGGATAACGAGGGGCCATCATGGAATGAATGAAGGCTCCGATAGAGAAATCCCGCAATGAATGATGACATAAAATCGTCTGACAATCTCCTGCCGACGACTCTCGCCGCTCTGGGCATCGTATTCGGGGATATCGGAACGAGCCCTCTTTACGCGTTCCGGGAGAGCTTCCTCGGGCTCGCCCATCTGGACGTCACGCAGGTCCATATTTTCGGCGTATTGTCAATGATCACCTGGTCGCTCATCATTGTCATCTCGATCAAATATCTGCTGGTTGTGATGCGCGCGGACAATGACGGGGAGGGCGGTATCATTGCCCTGGTGTCGCTGCTCCAGACCAAGGTTTCCGGAAGATCCCGTACGCGCCATATTCTGGTCGTGGCGGGATTGTTCGGTGCGGCTTTGCTCTATGGCGACGGGGCGATTACCCCTGCGATTTCGGTGCTGAGCGCGCTCGAGGGTCTTGAGCTGGTAACGGCGGCCTTCACGCCCTTTGTCATCCCGATGACAATCGGCATATTGATCGGCCTGTTCTCGATCCAGCGCTTCGGCACCGCCAAGATCGGACGCATATTCGGACCGATATTGATCATCTGGTTCTCGGCGCTGGCATTGCTCGGGTTGCGCGGGATCTGGATGGAGCCGGGCATTCTGTTGGCTCTCAGCCCTTCCTGGGCGATCCAGTTCATGACATCCGAACCCGATACCGCCTTCCTTGTGATGGGTACGGTCTTCCTGGTGGTGACCGGCGGCGAGACCCTATATGCTGATATGGGCCATTTCGGGGTGAAGCCGATCAAGCTCGCCTGGTTTGCACTCGTTCTCCCGGCCCTGCTGCTCAATTATTTCGGACAGGGTGCGCTGGTGCTTTCCGACAATCAGGAAATTGCCCAGCCGTTTTTCCACCTCGCGCCGGAATGGGCATTGATCCCGCTGATCATTCTCGCAACCATCGCCACCGTTATTGCCTCGCAAGCCGTCATTTCCGGCGTTTTCTCGCTCACCCGCCAGGCGATGCAGCTGGGACAACTGCCTCGGATGGCCGTGGTTCAGACCGACGGAGAGGAATTCGGCCAGATCTATATTCCCTTTGTAAACTGGATGCTGTTGTTCGCGACGATCGGTCTGGTTTTGCTGTTCCGCTCGTCGGGGAATCTGGCTTCCGCCTATGGCCTTGCCATCGCCATGGACATGGTGATCACAACCTTCCTGACCCTGTTCGTCTTGGCGCGATGGGGCTGGAGCAAGGCCTTGCTGGTTTGCTTGGCGATCATCTTCATACCGCTCGATTTCGCCTATTTCGGCGCCAATATCGTGAAATTCTTCGATGGGGGCTGGTTCCCTGCGATCGTCGCCACGATGATCTTTACCGTGATGACGATCTGGACACGGGGCAGGAAAAAACTGCGGGAGCAAGTTAAACACGGCGAGATGGAGGCATCCGAATTCGTCAAGCGGCTCCCGTCCAGTTCGATCCTGAGGGCGCCCGGTACCGCCATTTTCATGACCTCCCTGTCGAAAGGCGTTCCCACATCCCTGCTCCACCACATCAAGCACAACAAGACTTTGCACGAAAATGTGGTTCTGCTGCACGTGGAGATCCGGCCGACCGCGAAGATCGCCCGGGAAGATCAGATCATCGTCGAAAAACTCGGCACGAATTTCTACCGGGTGACGTTCAACTACGGGTTTAACGAGCGGATCAATATTCCCAACCGGCTGAAGCGCTGCAAGGCAAAGGGACTGGATCTCGATTTTGACAAGGCGAGCTATTATCTCGGCCGGGAAACGATCACATTCAGGCGATCCGGTAATCTGATCCGCGCCATCAGCAATTCGATCTTTTCTTTCCTCAATCGCAATGCCGGCAGAGCCACATTATTCTATGGCATTCCGCCCAACCGTGTGGTTGAACTGGGCTCCCAGGTCGAAATTTGAAGGCTTCCAACCCGCACGCTGCGTGAATACAGGGCGCGAAAGCCCCTGTCTGCGATTTGCCGATGCGGACCGCCAATCCAGCAGCCGGAAATCAATAGGTTCGTTCCCTCCGGTCGATGCCCGTACTGCCTTTTGCGGCGCCGTTCCAGAATCAGGGATCATCGATGCAACGTTATGCCCTCGCAACGGTATTAGTTTGCAGGGATCGCGAAATTGACGGTCCTGTGAACTGGTCGATCGGGAATGCAGCCGGACCTGTCCGGAATTGCGCGGTGAATCAGGGATTTGAAGGCAATATTTATTAAAGGAAAAACCCAATGTTACGTCTAGCCATCCTATTTCTGGTTATCGCACTGATCGCCGCTGTTCTCGGTTTTGGAGGAATTGCGGGCGCGTCGGTCGGAATCGCCAAGATCGTATTCATCGTATTCATCGTTCTTTTCGTGATTGGGGCGATCGCACACGTTATGCGAAAAGCCTGATTCTCTCTTGGGCCATGGTTTGACCACAGGCGGGCCGGTTGCAACAGCCGTCCGCCTTTGGTCGACAACTGATCTGACTAGCCATGTTCGTGGCCGGTCGCCGGCGGCAATCAGAAAAACCCGTTTTTGGCCCGAACTTTCACGAACTTTGGCCGGCCCTTGCCGTTGTGACCCTGTTGGTCAGAGCGGCCAGATCAAGGGAATGATCGTGATCGAGGTAATCGCGACAAGCGCTGTCAGCGGCAGCCCGTAGCGGGCAAAATCGAGAAAGCGATAGCCGCCGGCGCCATAGACCAGGGTATTGGTCTGGTAACCGATCGGAGTCAGGAAACTGGCGCTGGCGGCAAACATCACCGCAATCACAAAGGGCCGCGGGTCCACCCCCAGCGATACGGCGAGCTGGATTGCGATCGGGGTGACGACCACCGCAACGGCATTGTTGGTGACCAGTTCGGTCAGCAACAAACTCAAAAGATAAATGGCCGCCAGGGCATATATCGGGGCGATTCCGGAAAGCCATGGCGTCGCTGCTGCCACCAGTGTCTCGACCAGGCCTGCCTTTTCCAGCGCCGTACCGATTGCCAGCATGGCGACGATCAGGCCGATGATACGCCAGTCGACCGAGGCAAAGGCCTCGTCCGGTTCGATACAGCGCGTGACCAGCACCGCGGCCATTCCGAGCACCGCCAGGCCGGCAATCGGCATGATGTCGAACGAGGCGGCGACGACCACCGCCAGGATTACGGCAATCGCGATCGGTGCCTTGTGCCGGCGGAAACCGCGGGTCTTTGGTTCGCTGACGTTCATCAGATTCTCGCCTGCGACAAGACGGCGGATATTGGCCTGTGCGCCTTCGAGCAGCAGCGTATCGCCCACCTGCAATTTGGTGCTGTCATATTGCTCGCTCAGGTTGCTGCCCCTGCGGTGCATGGCAATGGGATGAACGCCATAGCGTTGCGGCAGGGCCGCTTCCTTGAGGCTGAGGCCGATCAGATGGGCATCGGAGAGCAGCAATATTTCGGCCAGTTGTGACCGGTGCGAGGACACCGGGACAAATTGCTGGCTGTCGTCGTTCTTGGTCAACGGCAGCTTGCCACGCTCGCGGATGGTCATGACATCCGTCTCGTTGGTGTGCATGACCAGGACATCACCTTCCCGGATGACATATGCCTTGTGGGATTTGCGGATCGGCACATCGTTGCGAATGACATCGACCAGTCGCCGTTCGCCATTGCGGAACAGGTCCAGTTCACTGGCGATCTGGCCAATATAGGGCGACGAGCGGACGATGAAGACGGACATCGTGTATCGCTTGCTCTGGCCTTCATCGAGCAGCGAACTCATCGTGTCGCGCTCGGGCAGAAAGCGGCGGGTTAGCGCAAGATATCCGACGCCGACCAGTGCAATCACAATGCCGGCCGGCGCTATCTCGAATATCGAAAAGCCGGCAAGCCCGTTCTTCTGCGCCACGCCATCGACAAGAATATTCGTCGAAGTACCGATGAGGGTGCAGGTGCCGCCCAGGATCGCAGCAAAGGAGATGGGCATCAATATCTTCGATGGCCGCTCGCCAAGTTCTCTTGCCAGGGTTATTCCGATCGGGATCATCATCATGACCAGCGGAGTATTGTTGGTGAAGCCGGACAGGGCGGCAATGGCGACCAGCAGCAAGCCGGTTGCGAGCACCGGCGATGTCCTGGCGAGGCCCGTCACCTTGAGGGCAAAGGCCTCGAGCGTACCGGTTCGGACCAGCGCACCTGAGATGATGAACATCGCGGCAATCGTCAGCGGCGCAGGATTGCTCATTGCCGCCAGAATATCGTCGGTTGAAATGAGGCCGAGGAGCAGGAGAAGCCCGGCTGCACCGATCGCCGTGACCTCGGGCGGACGGATTTCCGTCGCAAAGGCAATCAGCAGCAACAGCAGTATCAGACCCACCAATGTCGAGGAATAAGGCGCAAGAACAGCAAGCATGAAAGGGTCCGATCAGGATAGCGCACGGGATATGGAAATGGCCAATAAAACGGAGTGCAAATCGGCGCCAGACAGAAAACGGCGGGAGCCAGAAAATATTGTTTGGTTATCCCAAGTTTTGGTTCATGGGCGACTTCGCTTCGCGCTCGACTTGCCCGCGAGTCGTCAGGTTAAATCGGAAAAATAATGGATCAGCAGCTTGTAATAATTTGCGGTTTGACCTTCTCGATCCACCTGATCGGGGCATTGGCCTATTCGGCGCGCATTGCCGGCGTTCGCACGGGTCGCATTGCCGTTTCCTTCGCCCTGTTCAACATCCTGGTCCTGGTCTCGCGGCTGTCAAACAGCTTCCTCGGCCCGTTTCTCGCCAAGCGGATCGAAAATGGTCTGGCGAACGGTACCGGAGAAGGCCTGCTCACCGATTTTCGGCTGGTTTTGTTCGCGGCCACCGCAGCGACGATCGTGGGCGCCTTGCTCATTCCAACCGTACAACGCTGGTTCAGCAGTGCAATCCTGGAGTTCCACGAGCATCGTTCCATGCCGCGCCTGATCTGGCACGCCTTCACCAAGGGCGGGATCGGCTATGTCGGAAGAACCGTTACCGCTCCCAAGGCCGTGCATCTGGCCGATCTGCGTAAGCCGCGTGGCGTATCGATGACGATCATCGTCCTGAACATCGTGGCCCAGGCGCTGCTGACGGTCGGGGTCGTCGGATCATTATACGCAGGTTATCTCAACCCCGAATATCGGGTCACCGCTTCGCAGCTGTCCGCTGTCGTCAACGGGTTTGCAACCATCCTGCTGTTCGTGGTCATTGATCCGCAACTGTCGGTGATGACAGACGACGTGGTCAGCGGTCGTGTCAGCCAGCCGATGTTCCGGCGGGCAATCACCTGGCTATCGATCAGTCGGGTAGGGGGGACCCTTCTGGCGCAGGCCCTGCTTTTGCCGTCCGCCCTGCTTGTCGCTTATATCGCCGGTGCTGTTTGAACACATCGCCCTGCCGTTGTCTGGCAAGGTCTAGCTCAAGGCCGGGATGATCCAGACCAGCGACATCACGACGATGGCGAGCAGCAGGGAGACCGCCAGAACGATCCTGACATTGTGGGGCGCCCGCGGCTTGTTGCTTGCCTCTCGCTCGGTTACTTCGATCTCGTCGCCATGTTTTTCCATGTCCTGCTCCTTTTCTGGGATTGACCTATCAGGCTCGTGTGTATCGTACATACCCGATTAAGGGCAGGTTTACTGCTATTTTCTCCGGAAGGGCCAGTCGATGACGCCGCCCGAGATCAGCGCCCACCAGATGAACACTGGCTGGAAGACGAGACGGGGGGCATGATAGAGCCAGCTCGCGGTTGAGCCGCCGATTGCAATATTGTTGATCGCATGGTTGATATTCGCCGGATAGACACAAAGCGCATATAGCGCGAGGCCGATGCCCGCGGCATAGCGGATGTTCGGGACCAGCTTTGGCGGGATCATCAGTCCGATTGCGCCGGCGATCTCTGCGATGCCGGTGAAGAGGATGACCTGTGCGGGGAAAGGGACCCATTCGGGCGTGATCGCCAGGAAACCTCCCGGCGAACGGATGTGCGCTATCCCGGCAACCAGATAGATTATGGCCAGCAGCCAGCGGAACAGGCTGCGTTTGAAGCTTTGTTCGCCTCCCGCACCGCTCATTTCATGCGGCCCATGCGTGCCACCACGGTCACGAAAAAGGCGGTCGACCAGCCCAGCAGGACAACTCCGTTCACCCCTTCAATGGCCGCAACCATGCGCCAGGCCTCGGCAAAACCTTCGTCATCATATCCGGTCGTGGAATAGGTGATCGTCGAAAAATATATCGCTTCGCTGAGGTTCGGCATGGCGTTGAGCGCAAGGAACAGAAAGGCATATAGCCATATCTCCACCCCATGCAGCGCAATCAGGCCGAGTACCAGCGCAAGCGTTACCGAGATACCGCGAAGCGACATCGGATGGATATGTTCGGCCGCTTCTTCTCGGGCTTCGATTCTGAGAAAACGGCCGAGCGCATAAATTCCGGAACCGTGAATGAACACGGTCAGCGCTACCATGAGCGCGCTGACGGCAAGTGGGGCCGCCATATCCATTCAGTCGCCCCATGGCGGCGGCGGCACGGCCACCGGCTTGGACAGATCAAATTCAACGCGGAAATGACGGCCGTCGGCCGATGGCGGGCGGCGAAGCTCGTAAGCGAAATGCGCATCGGGTTGGCCGGGCGGGGTGATTTCCACGGCCCAAACATTGCTGACCGATTGGTCGAGGCCATTGGCGCGGAACGAGCTCACGGATTCCGCACCGACGGGAAATTCCTGCCGGCTGGCGGTTCCCGTGCCTGCGGTATCGCCGCCATAATTGGTGACGCTGTCGAGGCTGCCATCCTCATGCCGATGCCGGTGCTTCAGCCGGAGCCCCTTGTCTGTTCGGGAAATTACCCAGGTGCGCGACCGGTCCCACTGGTCGCGATCCACGGCAATGTGAAAGGGAATTTCGATCTCGTTGCTGTCGCACGCGGCCACATGCATGATCATCGGTTTCCCCGCCATTCCGACATCGGCTTCCTGTTTGGATACCAACAGGCCGGGATAGGCCTTGCCGCACAGCAGGCCTAGCCGCTCAAAAAACAGATCCTGAGGAGATGGCTCAGTCGCAGAAGGTGGAGCCGAATCGCATGCGACGATCGAAATACAGAGGAAAAGTGCTGCCGGGCCGGTCAGTATGATCTTGTTCATCAGGAGTGGTGCTACACAATTTCTGCGGGCCATGAAACAACCTAAATACATCTGTTTGCTTATTAACGATTAGGCTGCTATAGAAGCGGGAGCTAATAAATCGCGTTACGACGAAATCATGGTTTCGCTACCCCTAAGGTTGCATACTCTTTTTCCCATTTCTCGAAGTTGGCCAATCCCGTCCGGTTCTGCATTTTGCAGTATCGGACATAATTAAGTTATGAATAGGAATAAGACTATGCCTACAGGCACCGTAAAATTTTTCAACACCGACAAGGGCTATGGTTTCATTGCTCCTGAAGACGGTGGCGATGACAGCTTCGTGCACATCACAGCAGTTCAGGCTGCCGGAATGCAGTCGCTCGAAAAAGAACAGCGTCTCACATATGATGTTGAGACCGGAAACAATGGCAAGAAAGCTGCTGTAAACCTTCAGCAGGCTTAAGCCAGCAACACAAGAAAGGGCGGTAGTGCTAAGGCACTGCCGCCCTTTTTTTGTCTTCGGTCAGCGCAGCATCTAGCTCCAGTCGAAGGCCAGACTACCGCGATTGTAAAGGTCGGTGAGCAAGGCCAGGATCGGATCCGAACTCAGCCATTGTGGATCGACGTTGAGCACGACCTGCGCGCATAGCTTTTCAGCGAGCGCAATGGCGTCGCCCTCGCAAACAATCGTTTCGCCGTCGACAAACAACAGCAGCCTCTCTTCGTTCTCGCGGACGAAAGCAAGGCGGCTCGCCGGGTTCCGCAGCAGCTGATGGCCGGCCTCCAGCAATTCCCGCAACGACCCTGTCTCGATCGGTTCTTCCGGACGCCAGTCGGTTTCCGGATACCGCGGCGTGCTGCTATATTCGCCGAACCATTGCGCAAAAGCCTTCCGGTCATTCAGCTTCTCCGTCAGCATGCCGTGCAACCTGTCGATGGCACTGACGGATATCTCGCCGGGATTTTGCTGAATCGAAAGATCGGGATCGCAATAGCGGTCGTCATCGGTCAGCGTCGGCAGAAGCGCGTCGCACCAGTTGCTGATCAGTTCCTTGCGCGACGGCGAGCGAAAGCCGATGCTGTACGTCATGCAATCCTTGCCGACGGCGACACCATTGTGGGCGATCCCCGGAGGAATATAGAGCATGTCGCCCGGATTCAATATCCACTCGTCAACCGCCTCAAAATTGGCCAGCAGCAGCAGATCCTCGTGCGAACGCAGCGGTGTTCGGTCATCGCACATGCCACCGATCTGCCATCGCCGCTGCCCGAGTCCCTGGATCAGGAAAACGTCATAATGGTCAAAATGCGGACCGACGCCGCCGCCATCGCTGGCATAGCTCACCATCACGTCGTCGATTCGCCAATTCGGAATGAATCGAAACGGTTCGATCAGCGCGGCCACGTCCGGAACATGTTGATCAACCGCCTGCACCAGCAAGGTCCATGGGGATTTGCCCAGTTCCCCGAAGCGCGTTTCCGGCAAGGGGCCATGTTCGGCGTTCCAGTCATCGCTCGATTGCGTGATCAGGCGCGACTCGACATGATCCTCGCAAGCCAGACCAGCGAGTTCATCGGGTGACAGAGGGCTCTCCCATGACTGCCAGGGGTTGCGGATCAGCAGCGGTCTTTTCTGCCAGTAATCGCGCAGGAAGCCTTCAGTATCGAAACTCTTGAATTGCATCGGCATGCGTTACACGTTTTCGATAGTTACCGGTAGCATTACCGGGACGATAGGGATTGCAGTTCGATACGTCTGCGCGCGCCCAAGATGTTGCGTTGCTCATTCCGATCACTACTGCCAAGAGGACACATGACAAAACTGATCCTGTTCAACAAACCCTTTGGCGTATTGCCGCAATTCACCGATCGCGGCAGCGAGACCAAGCGGGCGACGCTTTCCGACTTTATCGACGTGCCCGGTGTCTACCCGGCAGGCCGACTGGACCGGGACAGCGAGGGTCTTATGATGCTCACCGACGATGGCAAGATGCAGGCGCGGATCGCGGACCCGAAATACAAGATGCCAAAAACCTATCTCGTGCAGGTCGAGGGCGAGGTTGCGGATGAGAGTCTCGCCTTGCTGAGGCAGGGGGTCGAGTTGAAAGATGGCCTGACCAGACCCGCCGATGTCGAGCGCATTGCCGAACCGGACCTGTGGCCGCGGAATCCGCCGATCCGGGTGCGCAAGAGCGTGCCCGACTGCTGGCTCAAGGTGACCATAAGCGAGGGCCGCAACCGGCAGGTCCGCCGGATGACCGCCGCGGTCGGGCATCCCACATTGCGGCTGGTGCGCTGGAGCATCGGTGACTGGATGCTCGGAGAATTACAGCCAGGAGAATGGCGGGCTGCCGACTAAGCGATTGGCGCTGGGTCGCCGTTTTGTTAAACTCAATTTCTTCTGGCCGGAGCAAGGCAATGAAAAAGACGATCCGCATAATTCTTCTGCTGTTGGTGGTGCTGGTGGCCGCCTTCTTCCTTTTCCGCACGCCCGATACCGATCGCGAAGCCATGATTGCGAAATATTCAAACGAATCGTCGCGTTTTCTCGACGATGGTCATGGCGGAAAAATCCATTATCGCGATCAAGGGAACAAGACTGGACCGGCGCTGCTCCTGATCCATGGATCGAACAGCATGCTGCAGACCTGGGAGCCTCTGGTGGCTTTGCTCGGTCACAAATATCACCTGATTTCGCTCGATCTTTACGGGCATGGTCTGACCGGTCCCAATCCGACCGGAGCCTATGATGCCGAAAGCAATATAGCGGAAGCGGTCAAGGTCCTGGATGCGGTTGGTGTCGACAAGGCCTATTGGGTCGGCAACAGCATGGGCGGCTGGTTGACCTGGCGCGCCGGGCTGTCGGTACCGGACCGTGTGTCCGGTCTGGTCCTGATCGATGCGTCAGGCGCACAAGTCGAGCAAAAGGTTAAGCCCTATCTGGGTGCGAGACTGGCCCAATCATGGGTCGGGCAGATGCTGCTTCCCGAGATCACTCCCCGCTTTCTGGTGAAATCATCCCTGGAGGAAACGGTTGCGCAGCCGGAGCGGCTAACCGGGGAACAGGTGGACCGCTACTGGGAATTGCTGCGTTTTCCGGGCAATCGCCAGGCCGCCGTGGATCGTGCGAAGACGGCGCGCGAACCGGAAAAATGGAGCGAAATCGGAAGTCTAAAAATGCCGGTACTTCTGTTGTGGGGAGAGCAGGACAAGGTCATTCCCTTGTCCCACGCGCGTGCCTTTGAAGCCGCGATTCCCGGGAGCAAACTGATCGTCTATTCAGATGCCGGCCATTTGCCGATGGAGGAAACGCCGGAGCAGGTTGCGCGGGATATTGACGCCTGGATTGAGAACATAACCCCAGCGGCCGCCGGATCTCCGCCAAGTTGATGCAGGGTTACCTGTGGTCATCGGCGATCGTGCCGACGCGCGCTGCTCCGGCTATGCCGCGTCACTGGATCAATTGCCGATTTCCGGCAGACTCCAGTCGATTGGCTCCAGTCCGTTCTTCTCCAGAAATGCATTTGCCTTGCTGAAATGCCGGCATCCGAAAAATCCGTTATAGGCAGACAGCGGCGAGGGGTGAGGGGCCTTCAGCACCAGATGCTGGCCCCCCTGTTCAACGCTTTGAACGAAAGCCGCCTTTTTCTGTGCATAGCTGCCCCACAGCATGAACACGACGGGGTCTGGCTTGGCGGCAATCAGGCGGATGATGGCGTCGGTAAACTGCTCCCATCCCTTGCCGCGATGGGAAGCGGCATTGGCCATTTCGACCGTCAGCACGCTGTTGAGCAGCAGCACACCCTGTTTCGCCCAATGCTCGAGAAAACCATGGGCCGGGCGGGCGATACCTAGATCGCTTTCCAGTTCCTTGTAGATATTGACCAGAGACGGCGGCGGCCGGACACCGGGTTGCACACTGAAGCACAGGCCGTGCGCCTGTCCCGGTCCATGATAGGGGTCCTGTCCGAGGATGACCACCCGGACACGGTCCAGCGGCGTCAGATCCAGCGCTCGAAAATATTCGGTCCCCTTGGGGTAAATCTGCTTGCCCGCTGCCTTTTCGCGCAACAGAAACTCACGCAAGAGGATCATATGGTCGCTGTCAAATTCCTCGGCGAGAGGGGTCTTCCAGCTGTCGTCGAGATTCACGCGGTCGTTCATGCCCTTCTGATAGCAAGACGCTATTGATAGGCAAAGCATGATCAACCCTGCTTGCCAGTTTCGCGCCAGACGATTACCATCGGCGCAAGCGCCACCAGAAAGCGCACCCGCAGAAGGAACCGCATCTTCCCATGACCGACAGCCCTATTCCCGTCATTTCCGCGACCGGCCTGTTCACGCCGGACGACAGCATCAGCAACGAAGAGCTGGTTGCCAGCTTCAACGCCTATGTTGATCTAACCAATCAGAAAAATGCCGAGGCGATCGCGGCAGGCGAGGTGGAGGCCTTGCCGCACAGCTCGGTTGAATTCATCGAAAAGGCATCAGGCATCAAATCGCGGTTCGTGCTTTCCAAGGAGCCGATTCTCGATCCGGAAATCATGTGCCCGCGTTTGCCCGAGCGGCCCAATGACGAAATCTCTGTGCTCGCCGAAATCGGTGTGAAGGCTGCCCGGCAGGCGCTGGGAAGGGCAGGACGCAAGCCGGAAGATGTCGATGCGGTGCTCTGTGCCTGTTCCAATCTCCAGCGCGCCTATCCGGCGATTGCTGTGGAGATACAGGATGCGCTCGGGATGCAGGATGGCTTTGGTTTCGACATGAATGTCGCCTGCTCCTCGGCCACCTTCGGCATCCAGACTGCGGCCGATTATATTCGTTCCGGCAGTGCCCGTTCGGTGCTGGTGATCAACCCGGAAGTCTGTTCCGGCCATCTCAACTGGCGCGATCGCGACAGCCATTTCATCTTCGGCGACGTGGCTACCGCCATCCTGATCGAGGCCAAGGATATGGCGCCGGCGCAGCATTGGGAAATCGTCGGGACGAAATTGAAAACCCAGTTTTCCAACAATATCCGCAACAATTTCGGTTTCCTCAACCGCACCCATCCGGAAAGCCGCGACGACAAGGACAAGCTGTTCGTCCAGGAAGGCCGCAAGGTGTTCAAGGAAGTGGTGCCGATGGTCGCGACGATGATCAACGAGCAGGTCGAGCGGCTGGGACTGGAAACGACCGAGCTGCGCCGTCTCTGGCTGCATCAGGCCAATGCCGGAATGAACCGCCTGATCGCTCAAAGGGTGCTGGGCCATGAAGCCAGCGACGATGAAAGCCCGACGGTGCTCGACACTTATGCGAACACCTCGTCAGCCGGCTCGATCATCGCCTTTCACAAGCATAGCGAGGATCTGGCAGAGGGAGACCTTGGCCTGATCTGTTCGTTCGGGGCCGGCTATTCGGCGGGCACGGTATTTGTGAGAAAACATGGCTGAGGGACGCATCCGGTGTGGGATTGGCGGCTGGACCTTTGCGCCCTGGCGGGGAACCTTTTATCCCGAGGGATTGCGACAGGCCGATGAACTGAAATATGCCAGCGCGCATCTCGGGGCGATCGAGATCAATGGTACCTACTACGGCACGCAGAAGCCCGAGAGTTTTGCCAATTGGCATGACGCCGTGCCCGACGACTTCAAGTTCACCGTAAAGGCATCGCGCTATTGCACGAACCGGAAGGATTTGCGGGAAGCCGGCGAGAGCATTGCAAAATTCATTGGCCAGGGACTGGTGGAACTGGGTGACAAGCTGGGACCGCTTTTCTGGCAATTTATGCCGACCAAGAAATTCGATGCGGAAGAGTTCGAGGGCTTCCTTAAGATGCTACCCGAAAAGCTGGAGGGATTGCCGCTCCGCCACGCGCTGGAAGTACGGCACGAGAGTTTTCTTTGTCGGGAATTTGTCGAACTGGCGCGAAAATACAACGCGGCACTGGTCTGCAGCCATAGCGAAAAATATCCCCAGATATTCGACCAGACAGCCGATTTCTCCTATGCTCGGCTGATGTGCTCGCGCGAGGATATCGAAACCGGCTATTCCGAAAGCGAACTGGAGGCGTGGGCTGCAACCGCCACGGACTGGAGCAATGGCAAGCTGCCCGAGGGGCCGGAATATATCACTTCTCCAGGGACGCTTGTTGCAGGCCGCGATGTATATATGTTCGTCATCAGCGGTGCCAAGATAAGAGCGCCTGCGGCCGCTCAGGCGCTGATGAAGAAAATCGAAGATCAGGGAGAATTGAGATGACGATGACAGGACGATGCCTATGCGGAGCGGTAAGCTACGAGATCGAGGGAGACCTGCAGATGTGCGGCGTCTGCCACTGCAAAAACTGCCAGCGGCAGGCGGGCAGCTCCTATTCCGTGCTGTTCGCGGTGGCGGATGAACAGATCAAGATCAGCGGCGAACTCACCACCTATGAAGACCATGCGGAAAGCGGCAATGTCGTCCATCGCCATTTTTGCGGTACCTGCGGATCGCCGGTCAAGACCTCGCTCCCGACCCAGCCCGGGATGACCTATATCAAGGCCGGGACGTTGGATGATACCAGCATCCTGCACCCGCAAGTGCATTTCTGGACAGACAGCAAGCAGGACTGGGTGACCGTCGACGACAATATTCCCCAGATTCCACGGAATCCGGGTTGAACACCCATTTCGGATTTTCCCTGATTGCGGTGGTCGCCTTGGGTCTGACCGCCTGTGGTTCCGAGGAGACGGCGGCGGGCCCGGCCTTGCCAATCGCGAAATCGGAACAACCTGCCAAGGGCGAACCGGTCGAGACCGCCCAGGCGGACCTGGCGATAGCGCTGGATGGCGAAGGGATACGTCTTGTGAATGGCGAGACCGGAAGCACTCGCTTGCTCGCCTTTGGCACGGAGCGTGTGGCGACCGAAACCGCGCTGGCGGCGCTGCTGGGACCACCGGACGGGCGTTCTTCCAACGAGGAATGCGGCGCCGGACCGATGGATGTCAGCAATTTTGGTGATTTTACGGCGAATTTCCAGGATGACCGTTTTGTCGGATGGTTTCTACGTAGCGGGGACAACAAACCGTCGCTCACCACCATGAGCGGTGTCGGTATCGGCACCACAAGAAGCGGAATGGCCGAATCTCTGACGTTCGAGATATATGAAGACAGCACAATCGGCACCGAATTTCACACCGCCGGCTTCTCCGGGCTGCTGGAAAGTGACGCGCCGGACGCAAAGGTCACCGATCTCTGGGCCGGGACCAACTGTATCTTCCGCTAGCAGAGCTGTCTGAAACTTCGGGCGACTATTCGCCCCGGAAATTGAGTTCCAGTAGAACGCCATTGGGTTCGCTGAAAAACAGCTGCTTCAAGCTGATCGACGGAATATCGTTCAGGCGGTAATCGATGCCATGTGCCTCCAGACGTTCCATAAACGCCCGGTGATCGGTGCAATCGAGAGCAACATGATGGATCGCGCCGGTCGTCGGGCCCGGCTGGGTTTCGCGGCGAAAGGCCTGCTGCATCTCTTTCGAATTGATGTGGAATATCGCGCGACCGCTGTCATCATAGAGCCACTGGACATGCTCCGGTGGCAAGGGCTCCGGACCGTCGCGGACATCAAGATCGAACAGTTCGACAAAAAACCTCGTGGTACCGGCAAGATCGTCGGTGATGATATTCACATGGTCGAGCGCGTTGAGCTTCATGATTAACCCTTCAGCTGTCGGCCCCGTTCGATAATGGCAAGACGACGATTTTCGACGTCGTCCATTGATACGCGGGCGTTGTAAGGCAGTGAAATCTCGTTTTCATAGGCCATCCCGTCCGCGAGATTACGATCAAAGCCGGTCATGATCAGATCCTTGTAGACCGCAAGAAAATCGCGATCAATCGTGGTCATGTCGCGGGCCAGGGCCAGCGCTGCCGGGATGAGCTGGTCAGGTTCGTAGACATGATTGACGAGACCCCAGTCACAGGCGGTTCGGGCATCCAGAAATTGACCGGTAAAGCTGAGTTCGCATGCGCGGGACAGGCCAATGAAGCGGGACAGTTTTTGCGACAGGCCCCAGCCTGGCGTGATTCCGACCCGCGCATGGGTATCGGCGAAACGTGCGTTGGTCGACGCTATCCGGATATCGCAGGCGAGTGCCAGCTCAAATCCGCCGGTGATGGCTACCCCGTTGATGGCGCCGATGACCGGTATAGGCATTTCGCTCAGGGCAAAGACGGGGTTGGTGCTGGCGTCCCGGTCATTGGCCGGACCCAGACCCGATTCCCCCAGCTCCTTGAGATCGAGACCGGCGGTGAAGGCCCGCTCCCCGGCACCGGTAACGATCAGCGCATGTATGCTCTGGTCACTGGTCACATCCTGGCATGCAGCGCAAAGTTCCGTGCGCAATGCTTTCGACAGTGCATTCATGGCTTCCGGACGATTGAGCGTGATCGTCGCGACGCCATCGGTCTTGTCGAGCAGCACCAGAGCCATCAGTCATCATCTCCTGCTTCGTATTTTTCGGCAATCTGTGCGCCCATCGCGCTGGTCATCGCGAAACACTGCTCGGGATCGCTCTGACGCAACTTCGCGATCATCATCTCTGGCCCTTCGGCGATGATCAATTCGGGAACATTGTTGGCGACGGCCTCAAGTATCTGCCGCGCGCATTCGGCAGGCTCCATGCCATTCTCTATCACGGCATCGGACTTGCCGCGGCTGTCGCCATCCTTGGTCAGTGCATTGCGCGACACATTGGTGCGGATGGAACCGGGCAGGATATTGGTGACATGGACATTGTGCAGCTTCTCGGTTTCGGTCCGCAATGCGTCCATATAGCCGATCAGACCGTGCTTGGCCGCGCAATAGGCGGTGCGCAGAGGCACGCCGACCCGTCCGGCGACCGAACTGATTCCGACAATATGACCGCCACCCGCCGCGATCATGTGCGGCAGCAAAAGCTGGGTCAGCCATATCGGCGCGAGCAGATCGACGTTGATGATCCGGTGATGCACATCCGGGTGGGTTTCCAGCGCCAGGCTACGCTGGCTGATGCCCGCATTGTTGACCAGAATATCGACCTTGCCCTTCCAGTTGCAGGCTTCATCGACCCTGGACGGCAATGCGTCATAGTCGGTCGTTTCGAAAGGCAGGATCAGACTGTCGCAATCGATCCCGGCCGCAACCTGCTCGAGCGCGTCGGTACGACGGCCCGACAGGATGATATGCGCACCCTCTGCTGCATAGGCCTTTGCCAGAGCTTCGCCGATCCCGGAGGAGGCGCCGGTGATCCAGACAATCCTGCCTTCAAAACGTTTGGTCATCATCCTGCCTTGTTGTGCTTCGGGGCATCATCGCCAAGATCTTCGAACCAGGCTTCCACTTCGCCATTCAGCTTGATCAGCAGCGGATTGCCCTTGCGATCCATGGTCTTGCCTGCCTGGACCTTTACCCAGCCTTCGGAGATCGAATATTCCTCGATATTATGCTTGCGGGTACCGCGAAAGTTGATCCCGATGCCGCGGGTCAGCAAGTCGCCGCCATAATGGGGGCTGCGCGGGTTGATAGCCAGACGATCTGGAGGGATGTCCGGGCCGGATTGGGTTTCGGTCGAAGTTTCGGATTTTTGATCGGTCATATATGATATCTCTCGAGGAAAGCGAATTGCCAGTGCCTTGCCACAACCCCCTCAATATTCCAAGCCATCCTGATCGCGGCATTGAACAGGATGCGTTGGCTGTGGCTTTCGCTAGGTTCACATTGCATTAAGGGCCGAAACAATAGGGATGGTCGAGTTCCCGGATTCTTAGGGAAAATGCGAATAAATATCTCAAATCGTCTGACTGCGATTCGCATTTAATCAGGAAATTCAATCCCTTTTATCTGAAATACTGTGGCCTTAATGTCGTGCTTCAGTGTTTCTTGATGTGTGATGGAACCAATTCAGCAGGCGATCGCTTTGTAGGTATCGTTGTTATTAGTATAAGATGGAGTTTAATATGTCCCCTGTAAAATATACCCTATTCGCCGCTACAATGCTCTCGGCCATTAGCGCCGTACCTGCCCAGGCGCAGGAAATTGAAGACAAAGAATTCGACGGTTTTTATATCGGCGGATCGTTCGGTCTCGGCGCACAGACGAATGACGTGAATGAGAGCATCACGTTCGATACGAACCGCGACGGTGCCTTTGACAATGTTGTTCGCACTGTTTCGGGTGCAAATGCATTCTCTCCGGGTTTCTGCAACGGCGCGGCGAAGGGCAGTACACGGCCTGCAGGTTGTCAGAACGACAAGGATGATCTCGATTATTACATTCGCGCCGGTGCGGACAAGCAGTACGGCAATCTAGTCATCGGTTTCATGGTCGACGCAGGTCGCAGTGAATCGACAGACAGCGTTACAGGGTTCAGCACAACGCCGGCATCCTACACGTTCACCCGTCAGCTTGACTATGCCATTGGCGCACGCGGTCGGATTGGCTACACACCAGGCGGCGTATTGTTCTATGCAACCAGTGGCGTTTCCTATGCCAAGATCGACAACAGCTTTACCACCACCAACGGCGTGAACAGTTTCACCGACAATGGCAAAACCGAAAGCTTCGGCTGGACCGGCGGCGTCGGTGCGGAAGCGAAGGTGACTGATAATATCACCATGGGCCTCGAATATCTCTTCACCAGCTATAACGACGACGATTATGTCGTGAATGTTGGTCCGGGTACGGCGGGCGCTACAAACCCGTTCCTTCTGGCATCCGGCGGCACCGACATGAAGCGCAGCGATCCGGATTTCGATCTGCACAGCATCCGTCTGACAGCGGCCTTCCGTTTCTAGGCAACGGAAATCGACTAGATGAACAAGAAAAAGGCGGCCAGTTGGCCGCCTTTTTTTTGGTAGTTTGGTTTGTGTGCTAGGCCGCTGCGGCCTGGCGCGATGCCTTCTTGCGATCATTGGGATCGAGATAGCGCTTGCGCAGGCGGATGTTCTTGGGCGTGACCTCGACCAGTTCATCATTGTCGATGTAAGCGATTGCCTGCTCCAGCGTCATGACCTTTGGCGTTGTCAGGCGGATGGCATCTTCCTTGCCGGAGACGCGGAAGTTGGTCAGCGCCTTGGATTTCATCGGATTGACGTCCAGATCACCCGGCTTCGCATTTTCGCCGATAATCATGCCTTCGTAAACCGGTGTCTGCGCGCCGATAAACAGCACGCCGCGTTCTTCGAGCATGTTCAGCGCGTAGGCCGCCGTCGCGCCGGTGCCGTTTGAAACCAGAACCCCGACCGGACGGCCTTCGATAACGCCCTTATAATCGTCATATTTCTCGAAAAGACGATTCATCAGGCCGGTACCGCGCGTGTCCGACAGGAATTCGCCGTGATAGCCGATCAGGCCGCGCGACGGTGCCGAGAAGGTCAGACGGGTTTTTCCGGCACCCGAGGGGCGCTGTTCGGTCAGTTCTGCCTTGCGCCGCTGCATCTTGGAAACAACCGTGCTGGAATATTCGTCATCAACGTCGATAACGACCGTTTCGTAAGGCTCCTGCCGTTTGCCATTTTCTTCGCGATAGAGAACGCGCGGACGGGAAATGCCGAGTTCGAATCCCTCGCGGCGCATCGTTTCGATCAGCACGCCCAGCTGCAATTCGCCGCGGCCGGCGACTTCAAAGCTGTCCTTGTCTTCGCTTTCGGTGACCTTGATCGCGACATTCGATTCTGCCTCGCGTGCCAGACGATCGCGGATCACGCGGCTGGTGACCTTGTCGCCTTCGCGACCGGCAACCGGGCTGTCATTGACGGCAAAGCGCATCGACAGCGTCGGCGGATCAATCGGCTGTGCAGCGATCGGCTCTTTTACCGAAACATCACAAATCGTATTGGAAACGGTAGCCTTTGTCAGGCCGGCGAGGGAGATAATGTCGCCCGCCTTGGCGCTTTCGACAGGGACGCGTTCGAGGCCATTGAAGGCCATGATTTTCGTGGCACGGCCGGTCTCGACAACGTTGCCATCCATATCGATCGCATGGATCGGCATATTGATGTCGATCTTGCCGCTTTCGACCTTGCCGGTCAGGATGCGGCCGACGAAATTGTCGCGGTCGAGCAGCGTGACGAGAAACTTGAATTCTGCATCGGGGTCGACATCAGGCTCAGGCACATGTTCAATAATCTTGTCGAACAGGGCGGAAAGATCGCCTTCGCGCACGTCCGGTGTTTCGCCGGCATAGCCGTTGCGGCCGCTGGCGAAGAGCGACGGGAAGTCCAGCTGCTCGTCATTGGCGTCGAGATTGACGAACAGGTCAAACACTTCGTCGAGCACTTCTTCAGCGCGACCATCCGGGCGATCGATCTTGTTCACGACAACGATCGGTTTCAGGCCCAGAGCGAGCGCCTTGCCGGTGACGAATTTGGTCTGCGGCATGGCGCCTTCGGCGCTGTCGACGAGCAGGATCACGCCATCGACCATCGACAGGATACGTTCCACTTCGCCACCGAAGTCGGCATGGCCCGGGGTATCAACAATGTTGATCCGCGTGCCCTTCCACTCGACGCTGGTGCATTTCGCCAGAATCGTGATGCCGCGTTCTTTTTCCAGATCGTTCGAATCCATCGCCCGTTCCTCGACACGCTCGTTGTCGCGAAAAGTGCCGGACTGGCGGAAAAGCTGGTCAACCAGCGTGGTTTTGCCGTGATCAACGTGCGCAATGATTGCGATATTGCGAAGGGACATATCAAATTCTACCGTAAGAAGAGGAAGGGGCGGCCATCGGCAACACCCCGCAGTTGCCGCGCCTCTACCGGAAATCGTGCTGCGCTGCAACAACAGTCTTTGGCATTACTGTTCGGAACGATTCCTGAGAAGTATCGGGCGAACGAAGATCGATACGAGGATCAGAAGGGCGAGAATGGTCAGCGGAACGGGCTGGCTTTTGGCCAGATGATAAACCAGCACGATGCCGATTCCGGCACAAAGTACCGTTCCGGTCCACGCCACTAGGTTCCGGTCGGCCATGCTTCGCGCGCACACATAGTTCACGACACCAAATGTGGCAACGAAGACAAGGCTCGCCGCTTCGACCAGAGACGACAGCGAGCCGGTGATCGCAAGGATGCCGGCGATCAGGCCCAATGCGATGACCGCGCGGTCGGGGATATCATTGCCATTTTTGTGGCCCCAGAATTCCGGCAGTTCCTTGTCTCTGGTGATCCGCGCCGCCAATTTTGCGGTCGAGAAGAGGGTCGAATTGATTGCTGCCGAGGTGGCAAAGGCGGCCGCCATGGTCATGCCGACCAGCCCCGGTGTGCCAAGGATCTTTTGCGCTGCATTGGAAAGCGCGACTTCCTTGCCTTCGACCACGCCCCCGGCGCCCAGGATCATGGTAGCGCCGAGCGTCACTGCGACGTAGATTCCGATGACGAAGATACTGGCTGATACCAGAACGGGAACGAAATATTTCTTCGGATTGACGAGGTCGCCATATTCATAGGCGAGTAACTGGAAGCCTTCGTAGGAAATGAATATGACTGCTGCGCCAATGAAGGCAGCCGAGACCGGCTTGTCCGGTACTCCGTCGGACAGGGCAGCGGTATTCCAGTCGATCATGCCGAGAGCTGCGAGAATAACGAGAATCAGCAGATTGCCCGTGACGATCACGACCTCGACACCGGTCAGTTTGCCCGCGCCCATCAGATTGAGTCCGATGACCAGCGCCGCGATGCCCAGCGCAAGCAGACGGATGATCAGCTCGCTGCCGCCGAAACTGTGGGCGACATAGTGGCCGAAGGCATAGGCATAGACAGAAATCGTCAAGGTATAGCCGATGATCAGCAGCCAGCTCAGGCTGCCGGCGACATCGGGGTGGTCCATTTTCTCCAGAAATTCAAAGGCACCGCCGGAGCGGCCGAACTTGTTCGAAAGCGTGCCGTAGCTGTGGGCGGAGATCAGCGCGGCCAGTCCGGCGATGGCAAAGCTCAGCCAGGCCCATGCACCCGCCGCCTCTATTACCACACCCAGCGAAATATAAATGCCGCCGCCGACCATGCCACCGGCCGCAAGCGCCCAGGCGCGAACCGGGCCGATGGTCTTGCCACTACTCACAGAACAACTGTGCAATAATAGTTGCTGTCAGGCAATGCGAAAGGCATGGCGCTATCAGATGCAAACCCTTCGCCTGATCCTCACCGACAAATTCATCTGGCTGCTCAGCGGAGCGGTGTTGCTGGCGACGCTGATGCCTGTGCAGGGACCAGCCAAGGCGGTCGCGGAAATATTGTTCAATGCGGGCATCTTTTCGGTTTTTCTTCTGCATGGTATCCGGCTGGAACGTCATGAAGTGAAGGCAGGACTGGGCAATATCCGGCTGCAAGGCACCATATTGGTCTGGGTTTTCGGTGTAATGCTGGCCATCGGCCTGTTGCTCTCGCTGGTGCTTGATGAGCTTCTGCCCGCCGATGTGGCTCTGGGGTTCCTGTTTCTGGGCGTTTTGCCTTCCACGGTGCAATCGGCGACCAGCTATTGCGCCATCGCTCGGGGCAATGTCGCGGCGTCGGTCGTTGCCAGCGCGTTCATCAATATCGTCGGGGTATTTCTGTCACCGCTTCTTTTCGCCTTGCTGGCCCAGGCTGCCGGGGTGGAGATCACTTCAGACACGATCATCAAGCTCGCTGCCATACTGGTACTGCCTTTCCTGCTCGGTCAGATCTTTCAGTCCTGGCTCCGGCCATGGGTGATCGAGCACAGCTATTTGACCGGCTGGATCGACCGCGGCGCGATCGCGCTGGCGGTCTATGTTTCCTTTTCGGCCGCGATCATCGCCGGTATGTGGAGCCGGGTCAGCGGTGCCGAGTTCGGCTGGCTGGCGGGAGCCCTGCTGCTCTGGCTGGGACTGGCATTCGGTGGAACGTGGTTGCTGGGCGGCTGGATGGGTTTTGTTCAGCGGGATCGCAAGACATTGCTGTTCTCAGGTGCGCAAAAGAGCGTCGCCATCGGGGCGCCGCTGGCGGCCATCATATTTGCGCCGGAACGCGCCGGTCTGGTGATACTGCCGCTGATCTTCTACCATCTCGCGCAACTGTTTCTGTCCGCGCCGGTGGCCGTACGATTGGCAAGGATCGACCCCTGATCCTGACAGAAAATATCAGAGTTCCCTGAGCGCTCTCGCCGGCTTGGCCGAAAGCACCGGGATGGAGCCGAGCAATCCGATCCCAAGCGTGACAATAGCACCAATGCCGAGGGTCAGCAGGACAATTACCCAATCCGGTTGCCAGGTAAATTCGAAAATCTGGGTGATGACGAACCAGCCGGCAAGCAGGCCAAGGCCCAGCGCCACCAGCGACAGCAGAAACGCGAGTAGCGCATATTCGATCGCCTGAACCGTCAATATCTGTGACCGGGTTGCGCCGAGCAGCTTCAGGATCACGCTGTCATAGACGCGGGCCTGACGGGACGCCGCGATCGCGCCGATCAGGACCGCGATGCCGGAAAAGATCGCGATCGATGCGGCAGCGGCGATGGCACTCGCCATCTGGTCCAGTATGTCGCCGATCTGGGAGGCGATTTCCTTGACCTTGACCATCGAGATGGAGGGAAATTCCTTCGGCAAAATGCTGAGCAGGATATCTTCCTTGGCTGTGTCCATCTGAATGGTGGCGGCGACATTATGCGGGACATTGGCCAGTACGCTGGGCGGGAATACCAGGACATAGTTGAATCCGAAATTGCGCCAGTTCACCTTGCGGAAGGAGGCCACCTTCGCCGGTATTTCGACGCCGAGCAGACTGACGGTCAGGCTGTCTCCGATCTTCAGCCCCAGCGCTGCGCCCTGTTCCCGATCGACCGAGACGAGGGGCGGTCCGTCATAATCCGGATCCCACCACTCTCCCGCCACGACTTCGCTGCCTTCGGGGATGGTGGCACTGTAGGTAAGCCCTCGGTCGCCGCGGAGTACCCAGGCGCCCTCCGGCAATGTTTCCAGTTCCGAGACGCGCTGTCCGCCAAATTCGGTGATTGTTCCGCGCAGGGTTGGCACGATATTGATTTCGGCATCGCTAGCGGTTTCGGCAACCTTGGCACGAAAATCGCCTGCGCGTTCGACCGGAATATCCAGTACGAAGAAGCTCGGGGCGTCTCGAGGAACGGTGGAGCGGATTTCATTGGTCAGGCTGGTCTGGATTGCAGCCAGCGTCGCGAAAAGTGTCAGCCCCAGTCCCAGTGCGACGACCAGCTGACCGGTCTGGCTTCCCGGTCGATGGAGACTGGTCAGTGCAAGACGCAGCAACGGCTGTTTCGGGCGCGGTGCCTTGCTCGCCAGCCAGCGGATCAGTGCGCCCAGTGCCGCAAGCAGCAGCAAAATCGCGGCAGCGGCACCGAGAAAGGACGCAGAAAATAGCGGTTCATCGGCCGTGCCGACTGCAAGTGCGACTATCGCCGCGATTGCGAGGCCGACGCCAATCCAGCTCTGGCGATCAATCTGTCGCCACGACCTGCCTTCACCGCGGATGATGCCGGCTGCCGGGATTGTTTTGGCTCGCGACAGCGGAGGCAAGGCAAAGATCACCGCAATCAGCAGGCCGTAGAGGGCGCTGACCAGCAGGGGCACGGGATAGATGGCAAACTCCGGCTTGATCGGCAGGACATCGCCCGCGATCTGGATGATCGCCAGCGGAGCGAGGGCGCCAATCACCAGGCCAAGCGCGATTGCACCGAGCGCCACCGCCATGATCTGGAACAGATAGATGCGAAAGATCATCGCGCTGTCGGCGCCGAGAATCTTGAGCGTTGCAATCGCACCCTGCTTGCCGCGCAGATAGGAGGCGACGCCATTGCCGACGCCGATACCCGCAATCACTAGCGATGCCAGGCCGACCAGAGTCAGAAACTGTCCCATGCGTTCGATGAAGCGCCGGGTGCTTGGCGCGCCGTCGTCGCGGGTCTTGATTTCCCAGGCCGCATTCGGGAACTGCTCCGAAAGCTTGTCGCCAATCGCGCCAGGATCGGCCGTCGGCGGTAGTTTCAGTCGATATTTGCTCTCGAACAGGCTTCCCGGCTGGATCAAATTGGTGGTCCGGAGACTGTCCAGCGAGGTGATCGCCACGGGTCCGAGCGACAGGCCTTCACTCAGCCGGTCCGGCTCTTCGGCAATGATGCCGGAAACCGTAAAGCTGGTCTCGCCAAAAGCAATCCTGTCGCCGATGGTGAGCGAAAGACGCTGCATCAGGGCAGGGGTGACGTAGATCTCCCGCGGTGCCGGCGCGGAGACATTTTTCCCGCTCTCCAATATAAAGCTGCCGTATAGCGGATAGGACTCATCGACACCTTTCAGTTCCACCAGCTGCGTGTCGCTGCCGTCCGGCAAGCGTGCCATTGCCTGCATACGGATCGTCTCGGACAACGTCCCCGTTTGCTTGAGGGCAGCGAGTTCATCGCTGGTGGCTTCGCGCTGCGCCACGGCAACCTCCAGATCGCCGCCCAATATGGCCTGGCCGCGATTGGCGAGCTCCTCGGTGATGGCATTGGTCAGGCTGCCGATCGCCGCCAGCGTCGCCACGCCGAGCAAGAGGCAAACGATCAACAGGCGCAGTCCGACAAACCGCCCCCGCAGATCGCGGCGCGCTATGGTCCAGGCCTTGCCGAGCTCAGCGGCCATCATGTATCGCTGTCCCGCTCGATCAGCCCGTCGCGCAGTTCGATGATCCGGTCGCAGCGCTTCGCCAGTTCCGGGTCATGGGTTATGATCAGGAGCGTCGCATCGGTGGCCTTCTGGCGGTCGAACAACAGGGTAATGATCTTGTCCCCCGTGGTGCCGTCGAGATTGCCGGTCGGCTCGTCGGCGAAGATAATGGTTGGCCGGGATGCCATCGCCCGCGCGATCGCCACCCGTTGCTGTTCCCCACCGGAAAGTTGCGTCGGATAGTGGCCAAGCCGGTCGCCCAGACCCACGGCGGCAAGCTCTTGTGCCGCCACTTTGAACGGCTGGAGCTGGCCGTCCAGTTCCAGGGGCACCGCGACATTTTCCAGCGCCGTCATCGTCGGCAGCAGATGGAAGGCCTGCAGGACAATGCCGACCCGGCCGCGTCGCGCGACCGCCAGCTGATCCTCGTTCATCGCGCCAAAATCGGCTCCGGCGATATTCACCGTTCCGCCGCTGGCCCGTTCCAGACCCGACAGAATCGCCATAAGCGACGATTTTCCGGATCCCGAGGGTCCGAGCAGCGCTACCGTCTTGCCGGCCTCGATCGACAGGTTGATGCCGCGCAGAATATCTACCCGCGCTGTGCCGTCCCCCAAAGAGAGGGTGACATTCCGGGCTGCAATCGCGATATGGGGTTCAACTGTGGCGGCGTCGCTCGATGCGGCGGTTTTCTGGATCATGGGGGTAAGGATATCCGATGCTGAAGAATTTTGTCTTATATGGGTTCACGCTAGCATTTCTGCAACTTTTGATCGCCTGTGGTCCCACGCCGGATGAGACGCAAGCTGTTCCCGAGGACGTAGCAGCGGCCTCGACCAAAGCGGGCGGCGATCAAAAGGCGGAGGCGAAAGAGGCGGAATACCTTGTCGTCGCCTTTGGCGACAGCCTCTATGCCGGCTATGGCGTCGACCAGAAGGACGGTTTTGCGCCGGAACTGCAGGCGGCCCTGCGGGCAGCGGGCAAGGATGTGCGGGTGCACAATGCCGGGGTTTCGGGAGATACGACGGCAGCCGGATTGCGGCGGATGGATTTTGTTCTCGACAGCCTGTCGCGCAAGCCGGATCTGGTGATCCTGGGTCTGGGCGGCAATGACATGCTGCGTGGCCTGAAGCCCTCGGAGACCCGGGCCAATCTCGAGGCGATGGTAAAGAAGCTCAAGGACCGGGATATCCCCGTCATGCTGACCGGGATGCTGGCGCCGCCCAATCTGGGCGAGGATTTCACCAAGGAATTCAATGTCATCTATCCGGCACTGGCCAAGAAATATGACCTGGCGCTCTATCCGTTTTTCATGGAGGGCGTGGTCGGGAATCCGGATATGTTCCTTCCCGACGGGATTCATCCCACCGCCGACGGGATTGATGTGATCGTCGGAAAAATGACGCCGCAGGTGGTTGCCGTGCTGGACAAGGCAGCGGCGTAATAGCTGGAAGAACTGGAAGCATGTTGCACCGTTTCGGAAAAACTGTATTATATTTATAATACAGCAGTTGAAACGCTTGAAAAGCGGTGCATTTGCATCCATTTATAGAGAAAGCCCCGCACTGGTGCCGGGGCAGGGAGGCTGAACAGCATGGCGACCGAAACGATCACAGCGACCGAGGAACTGAAACTGACCCCGCCGGATCCGGTGGTTCCGGTCGCACCCGAGAAGGCCGGCGGCCTGGTGTCCATCGGCGACGAAGTGAAGTCCAAACTGGAGCAAAAAGTCGACAGTTTTATCGATGATCTGGTCGCACAGGACCAGAACAGTCCCGAATTCGGCAAGAAAGTGGACCAGATTACCAATATGGGCCGCAAGGAAATCGCCGAGGCGGCAGGCCAGTCCAACCGCTTTCTCGACCGGCCGATCCGGTCAATGGACGAAACCAGCGGTATCGGTTCCGATCTCGCCGAACTGCGCCGCACGGTCGAGGACCTCGATCCGGGCAAGCGCGGCAACCTGACCACCAAGAAGAAGATTTTCGGGATCATCCCGTTCGGCAACAAGATGCGCAACTATTTCGACGGCTACAAGAGCGCGCAGAGCCATATCGCCTCGATCCTCGACCGGCTCCGCTCCGGCAAGGACGAGCTGCTGATGGACAATGCCGCGATCGATGTCGAACGCAAGAATCTGTGGGCGGCGATGGGCCGTCTGGAGCAGATGATCCACGTCTCCAAGGTCATGGACCAGCGGCTCGAGGACAAGGCGGCCGATCTGGACGCCACCGACCCGGCCAAGGCCAAGGCGATCCGCGAAAGCGCGCTCTTCTATGTCCGGCAGCGGACCCAGGACCTGCTGACCCAGATGGCGGTCACGGTGCAGGGCTATCTCGCGCTCGATCTGGTCAAGCGCAACAACGTCGAACTGGTCAAGGGCGTCGACCGGGCCAGCACCACCACCGTCGGCGCGCTGCGCACCGGGGTCACCGTGGCGCAAGCACTGACCAACCAGAAACTGGTGCTCGACCAGATCACGGCGCTCAACACCACGACCGCGGGCGTGATCGACAGCACCAGCGAGATGCTGAAGAACCAGACCGGCCAGATCCACGAACAGGCCGCCTCGGCGACCATTCCGCTGGAAACGCTGCAGCGGGCGTTCCAGAATGTCTATGACACGATGGACAATATCGACACGTTCAAGCTGAAGGCGCTGGAAAATATGAAGGCGACGGTCAACAGCCTGTCCGGCGAGATCGAAAAGTCCAAGGGCTATATCGCCCGGTCCGAAGGCCAGGCGAAGGCGCAGCTGGAAGCGCCGTCCGAAAATCCCCTGACCGCGTTGGAGGGCTAGAGCCTGGTGACGGAAACCAATCAGCAAATCTATGACGGCGCGGCACGGGCATTGCGCGAATCACAGTTCCGCCGTTCGATCGGCAATCGCTCGCACAAGCTGAAACAGGGCCATTTCTTCAAGAAGCTGGGCCGTGCCGCCTTGTGGACGGTCGGCGTGCTGGTCGGCGCCAGCATCGTCGGCGGCATCCTCAGCGGCATCGGTTTCTGGGGCGTGATGATTTCTGCTGCCCTGATTGCCGGCGGCATCTGGGCGACGATGAAATTTCCGCAGATGAAGATGCCCACCCCCGAGACGATCATGAAGTCGGACCTGAAATCGCTGGCCGGCAAGACCGAAATCTGGCTCGAGAACCAGCGCCCGGCGCTGCCGGCACCGGCGGTGCAGATCGTCAACGGCATCGGAGTCCAGCTCGACATGCTGTCGCCGCAGCTGAACAAGCTCAACGAGAGCGATGCCGCCGCCTATGAGGTGCGCAAGCTGGTCGGGGAACATCTGCCGGAACTGATCAATGGTTATCGCGCGATACCGGTCTCGATGCGCTCGAAGAGCAACGACAGCGGCAAGTCGCCGGACGAGCAGCTGATCAGCGGGCTGAGCCTGATCGAAAAGGAGATCGCCGGCGTGACCCAGCAGATCGCCAAGGGCGATATCGACAATCTGTCGATCCGCGGCCGCTATCTCGAGCTGAAATATGACAAGAACGCCGAAGCGGAATAGCCAGGTCCGCCACCGGCTGTTGTCGCATCTGAATCAGCCGGCAAAGCCCGCTTCCTGAATCTTGAGCTGATCCGGCCCTTCTTCAAATCGACAGTTCCCTTGCCGCCGGTAAAATCTATTCTCCCCAAAACGCCACGGACGATTGGAGGGGATCGGATGAGCCGCATCGCAAAACTGCCGCCTGAGGACTGGGATTCCCGAATCCGCAATGCCGTCAAACCCGATGAGGCTACCGACCTGGAGCAGGGGCTGATCCGATATTTTGCCCATTGCCCCGAACAGGCGCTGGGCCTGATGCAGTTCGGCGGAGCGCTCAAGCGTGGCCGCAGCCTGCCGGAACGTCTGGTCGAACTGGTCCGATTGCGCATCGCCTTTTTCAACCAGTGTCGCAGCTGCATGGCCATCCGCTACACCGATGCGGTCAATGACGGGGTCGACGAAGGCGCGGTCTGCTCGCTGGAGAAGCCGGAGGAAGCGACCAATCTCAGCGATGCGGAAAAGGCGGCGATCCGTTATGGCGAGCTGATGGCGACCGATCATCTGGCGATTGACGATAATGTCCATGCCGGTCTGCGGGAGCATTTCAGCGAAGCGCAAATTGTCGAACTGGGCATGACCTGCGCCTTTTTCGTCGGCTTCGGGCGGCTCGCGGCCACTTATCACATGGTCGATGAACTGCCGGAAGCCTTTCAGAAAGCCGAAACCATTGCACCATGGGGCGCGGAAAAAATTCAGGTGCGCTAGGGAGAGACGACATGGCAACGAAGGCCGATCTGGATATCAATCTGCTGGATGTGGAAACGCAGCAATGCCCCTATGATGCCTACAGGACGCTGCGCAACGAGGCGCCGGTCTACAAGCAGCCGGGAACCGATATCTATGTCATTACCCGCTACGAGGATGTCCGCCGTGTCCTCCTTGACCCGGAAACATTTCCCAGCAGTCCGAAGAAATTCGCGTCGTTCAACAAGACCGGCAGCACCGAACGCCAGCAAGTGGTTCAACAGCGTTTCGAGGAGAAGGGCTGGCTGCCCGAACCGACCCTGTCAAGCCGCGATGATCCCAACCACAAGCAGATGCGGGCGATGTTCAACGAGGCGTTCAAGCCGAGCAAGATCAAGACCATGGATCCGCTGGTCGAGACGCTGGCCTATGAGCTGATCGATGGCTTTATCGACGATGGCGAGTGCAACTGGGTCAGCCAGTTTGCGGTGCCGCTGCCGCTCTATATCATCGGCGAGCAGATGGGCGCGCCGCGCGAGGACATGTGGAAGATCAAGCGCTGGACCGACGCCTTTTTCCAGCGGATATCGATGATGCTGGACGAGGAATCCGAACTGGAAATGGTCGACCGCGAAATCGAGGGGCAGCATTATTTCCACCCGATTTTCGAGCGTCTGCGGCAGAATCCCGACGACAGCCTGCTCAGCGATCTGGTCAACCGGGTGATCGAGGAATGGGGCCGGCCGCTCAACGACAATGAACTGCACGCCGAGATGATGGCGGATACCTTCGTTGGCGGCAGCGAGACCACGACCAATGCCCTGGCCGCGGGCATCCGCCTGCTGATCGAGAACAAGGATGTCTGGGAGCAGCTGAAAAGCGATCCCGACAAATATATGAAAACCTTCGTCGAGGAAGTGGTGCGGCTGGAATCGCCGGTGCAGAGTCTGATGCGCTTCGCCGGCGAGGAGGTGGAAATGCACGGCGTCACCATCCCCAAGGGGGCGCTGATCAATGTCCGCTATGCCGCGGCCAACCGGGACGAGAGCGTGTTCGAATGTCCCGAGAAGATCGACCTCGAGCGCAAGCGGGCCGGGGCCCATATGGGCTTCGGGTCCGGCGTCCACCATTGCCTCGGCGCGCCGCTCGCCCGGCGCGAGCTGATCTGGGGCTTTACCGCCGTCGTCGACCGGTTCGAGGACATGTGGTTCATCGAGGGCAAGAATGATTTTGCCATCCACCCGCATTTCCTGCTGCGTTCGCTCAAGGCGCTGCATATCGGCTTTACCCCCAAACGGTCCGGGTAAAACTGCCCCCGGGCGTTTCCTCACCCGGCCGGCGGTCGGCGCGAGCCGGAATTCGAAACGGTTGTTTCAACATGTAAAATTTAATTGGCTTCGATGGTGAACCATCTTTCTCAACCGGCGTAGGTTTGAGTGAAGAGACACGTCCCCCAACGAAGGAAAAGCCATGAAAGACCTGAAACTCGGCGAGGGCGGTGAGCCCCGCCAGACCGCAACCGGCAACGATGATATCATGACCACCCAGCAGGGAATGCCGGTATCGGACGACCAGAACAGCCTGAAGAGCCATGCCCGCGGCGGCACGATGCTCGAAGACCAGATCATGCGGGAGAAGATTTTCCACTTCGACCATGAGCGCATCCCCGAGCGCGTCGTTCATGCCCGCGGCTATGGCGTGCACGGCCATTTCGAGCTGACCGAAGCGATTCCCGAGCTGTCGAGTGCCGATATCTTCCAGCGGGTCGGCGAAAAGACGCCGCTGTTCTGCCGCTTCTCGACCGTCGCCGGAAGCAAGGGCTCTCCCGACGTGGCCCGTGACGTGCGCGGTTTCGCGGTCAAATTCTATACCAAGGAAGGCAATTGGGATCTGGTCGGCAACAATATCCCAGTCTTCTTCATCCAGGACGCGATCAAGTTTCCCGACCTGATCCATTCGGTCAAGCCCGCACCCGATCGGGGTTTTCCCCAGGCGCAGAGCGCGCACGACAATTTCTGGGATTTTGTCTCGCTGAGCCCGGAATCGATGCACATGATCATGTGGGTGATGTCCGACCGCGCCATACCCAGGTCGCTGCGCTTCATGGAAGGCTTCGGCGTCCATACGTTCCGTCTGGTCACTGCGGACGGCAAGTCGCATTTCGTCAAGTTCCACTGGAAGCCGAAGCAGGGCATGCAGTCGGTGGTGTGGAACGAGGCACTGAAGATCAACGGCATGGACCCCGACTTCCATCGCCGCGACATGTGGGATGCGGTCGACTCCGGTGATTTCCCGGAATGGGAACTGGGCGTGCAGGTCTTCGACGACAAGTTTGCCGACGAGTTCGAGTTCGACATACTCGACCCGACCAAGCTGATCCCCGAAGAGCAGGTGCCGGTACGGATCATCGGCAAGATGGTGCTCGACAATAATGTCGACAATTTCTTCGCCGAGACCGAGCAAGTCGCCTTCTGTACACAGAATATCGTACCGGGCATCGACTTCACCAACGATCCGCTGCTGCAGGGCCGGAATTTCTCCTATCTCGACACGCAGCTGAAGCGTCTGGGCAGCCCGAACTTCACCCATATCCCGGTGAACGCACCGAAATGTCCCGTGCGCCACTATCAGCAGGATGGCCATATGGCGATGACCAACCCCAAGGGGCGGGTCAATTACGAGCCGAACAGCTGGGACCAAGGCGAGGGGCCGCGCGAGGATCCGGACAAGGGGTTCAAGAGCTATCCGGAAGCGGTCGACGGCACCAAGCAGCGGGTGCGTTCGGAGCTGTTCGCGGATCATTACAGTCAGGCGCGGCAATTCTACATCAGCCAGACGGATATCGAGCAGGACCATATTGCCGCGGCGATCACCTTCGAGCTGTCGAAGGTTGGCAAGGCCGAGATCCGCGAGCGGATGGTCGGCCATCTGCGCAATATCCACGACGATCTCGCGCAGAATGTCGCCGACGGGATCGGCATGGAAAAGCTGCCGGAGAAGATCAAGCCGGCGCGCAAGCCGGTCGATGACCTGCCGGTTTCCGACGCGCTCAGCATCCTGAAAAACGCCCCGGACAGTTTCTCGGGCCGCAAGCTCGGCATCTATATCGCCGAGGGTGGCGATGCCGATCTGGTCAAGGCGCTGAAAAAGGCGGCGGAGGATGCCGGCGGAAAATGCGGGATCATCGCGCCGCATATCGCGGGTGCAAAACTGTCCGACGGCAAGGTGATGCCGGCCGACGAGAAGATCGACGGCGGTCCTTCGGTGGTGTTCGACGCTGTGGCTCTGGTGATGTCGGAAGCCGCTGGTGACAAAATGTCGGGCAACAAGCCGAGCCAGGACTTTGTCAGCGATGCCTTCGCTCATGTGAAGTTTATCGCTTATTCGGAAGGCGCGATGCCGCTGCTCGAAGCGACCGGCGTGGCCGACAAGATGGACGACGGTGTCGTCAAGATCGAGGCCAAGGCGGATGCGGCGGACTTCCTGGAACAGTGCAAGAAATTGCGCTTCTGGGATCGGGTCGCCGGATAACGGTTCGCCTCTCTCCAATCCAAAACAGATGCCCCCGGCGGTCAGCGCCGGGGGCATTTTTTATGTCCGCAATATATTGAATCTATCCGGCGAGATATCCGTCGAGGGTGAGATGCATCCGGCGGATTCGCGCTTCCTGATAATTTCCGAGCGATTCTGCACCCTTGCCACCCTTCAGCGAGGCCTTGGCGCCGTCGCGCTGCATCTTCAGATTGTCGGTGTCCTGGTCGAGGATATCGGCCAGATCAAATCCGGGGACGGTCGTGTAGCTGTCCTCCACCTCCAGCCGGATCGGCCTGGCCGGGGCAGGGCGCGGCTTGCCCTTCGGCACCGGCTGCAGCAGCAGGATTTCGTGCAGGCAGTGATCGACGTCGATCGGGCGGAAGCGGTAGCACAGGCGGATACTGATGCCGGGGAAGAAGAAGGCGTTGGGGAAGACGAAATATTCGATGCTGTCGAGCATTTCGGCGGTCGACGTGGTCGACAGGTCGACATCGAACTGCTCGCCATATTCCTCGCGCAGCAGCTGCGCATGCTGGGCCCGCGCTTCGGCGCCCTCGGGCAGCGCTTCCGGATCGCGACCCAGTTTGGCGAAAATCTGCTTTTCGCTGACCGGTTGCTTGAGATGCGGGCTGGGCTTGCCGATGGCGTGGATGAAGCGGCTGACATTCTTGCCGAAAATATCATATTGCGCATTGGCGTCGGCGGCGGTCTGCACCGCCTGGCTGTGGGTTTCCAGCACATGGAAAGCCTCGAGGAACGCCTCCATCGCCATCTTCCAGTTGGCCGGCAGCACCTTCTCGGTGTGCAGCGCGACATAGCGGTCGTCCATCGGCCAGAGCTTGAAATGTTCGGGCACGACCTCGAGATAATCGGCCAGTGGCGGCGCATCCTTGTCCATGTTGATAAACACAAAGCCGCCCCACAGATCGCACTGGATCTCGGTCAGGCGGAAATTCTCCTCGTTCAGATGCGGGAAGTCCCAGCGACAGGGGATTTCGTTGAGCGAGCCGTCGAGATTGAAGGTCATGCCGTGGAACGGGCAGCGGATGGTCGGGCGGCGGACGCCGGTGCTGCCCTCGGTCGCGAACTGCATGCCGCGGTGCGGGCAGGAATTGACGAAGGCGCGGATTTTCTGGTCGTCGCCGCGCACGACGAGAATCGAATAGGGGCCGACATCGTAGACATAGCGGTCGCCCTTGGCCGGGACATGTTCCTCGCGGCAGGCCCATTGCCAGGTCCTGTTCCACATATGGTCGATCTCGGCCTCGGCGAATTCTTCGCTGCTGTAGCGCTCGAAGCCGATATCCTCGTCGCCGAGAAATTCATATTGCTGCGCCCGCATGGCGTCCGGCACATCATATCCGTCGGCGTTCAATATGTCCTGGTAGGACGGGCCGGGGCAGCGGGCCTCGCCCCTGGGCAGGTCGGTGTTGGCGGCTTCGGTAAGGTTGATGGACATCAGATAGTCTCCGGTCTGGCCATCGCGGCCCGGTTGTAGATCGGGTCATCGGGCTTGCGTTCGCCCCAGATATTGCCCGATCCTTCGAGAAAGCCATCGGTGGCCGGGTCATCGCGCGCCCAGTCGACGATTTCGCTGCGGTAGGAAAATTTCCAGACGCCGTCGCGCTTCTCGTAGCGGTCGGCGTAGCGGCCGCAGATGAAGACATCGCGCAGTTCGTCCTGTTCATTCCGGACCCGGTGAAAGGCCTGGAAATAGACCTCGCCGAAGGCGGTGTCGCCCTCGACCTCGACCAGGTTCTGGCCTATCATATGCTGGTTGCGGTCGTGATCGGCGAGCGCTGCCATGCAGAAGTCGCAGAAGCCGTCGGCGTCGCCGGCGTAGATGCCATAGTCCATATAGGCATCATCCCAGAACTGGGCGCGCAGCAGATCGCGGTCGAGCCGGTCGAGTCCGCGCATGTAGAGCGCCGGCAATTCCATGATCGCCAGCTTGTCCATCTGCGTCCGTAAAAGTTGCTTGTCCATGGTCATCCGCTCCGTTTCGCCCTTCGGGCCTGTTCTTTCCGCTCATAGTATGCGCCAGGCCAATCGCGTAAATTGCTCATTTAGCTAGCAAGGCTGACACACAGCAGGAGGAGAGGCACGATGTCCGAAACAGTTGGAACGGTTCGCGATCAGGCGCGACTGGCAGACGAACATGCGATCGGGGAAATCATTCACCTGCATTGCCGCGGTGTCGACCGGGCCGACGAGGCGGCGCTGAAGCTATGCTACTGGCCGGAAGCGACCGTGTCCTACGGCGCGGAGCCTGCGCCGGCGCACCCCTTTTGCGAGGGGTTGGTGCCCGCGATCAAGGCCTTTGCGCAGACCCATCATCTGGTGAGCAATATCCTGGTGGATTTTCCGGATGATGACGAGCCGACCGTAGCAACCGCCGAAAGCTATCTGATCGCCTTTCACTATCTGGCAGACCCGCAGGGGCAGGACAGCGAGATGACCTATCTCGGCCGCTATCTCGACCGGTTCGAAAAGCGTGGCCACCAGTGGAAGATCATCCAGCGCACGCCGGTGATGAGCTGGAGCCAGAATGCCGCCACGACGCACGATGACCAGCATCCGGCGCTGGCGGCGCTGACCAGGGCAGGGCGCTTTCCCGAGGATCCGGTTTACGGCTGACGAAGGGAAGCAGCGGCGCGGTCCGGACCGGACAAAATCGGACCGGAACCGCCCCCCAGCTGTCCCGGTCCGAATATGATCAACGGGAGAAAGTTGATCAAAACTTGAAGGACGCCTCCACGAACAGCTGGCGGCCGCGATTCTGGGTGACCACGCGGTCATCTCCCCCGGGTGGCAGGAACGGCCGGTCGCCGGCCGTGTTGGCCCAGATTTCGTTGGTCAGGTTGACCCCGACCAGCGACAATTTCCAGTTGCCGTCCGGATGCCCGACGGAGATTGAGCCGTCGAGCGTGACATAGTCTCCCTGCACATAATCGTTGAACGTCGTGTTCGAAGCGAAATAGGAACTGCTGTAGAAGGCATTACCGCTCAGGCCGAACTCCAGGCTGTCGCTCATCGGTATCGCCCAGTCGAAGGCAATATTGCCCGACCATTTCGGAGCGCGGGCCGCCCGGCGTCCGTCGAGATTCACGTCGTCGGCCGTGCCGGCCGTACTGTCGGGCCCGTTCGAGGAAATGAACGTGTCGGTGAACTTCGCGTCGGTATAGCCGAGGGTGCCGGACAATCGCAGGCCTTCCAGAGGCGTCTGCCAGCCCCAGTCCATATCGAAGCCCTTGGTCGTGACCTCGCCGGCATTGACGGTCAGGAAGCGCACCGCAGCGCCGTCGAAATTCTGCACCTGCAAATCGTCGAACACGAAATAGTACAGCGATGCGTTGATCCGCAGGGCGCGGTCGGCGAGCATCGCCTTGACCCCGACTTCACCGCCCTTTGCCGTTTCGGAATTATAGATGATCGAATCCAGCGCGGCCTGGCGCTGGGCTTCGGTGCCGAAGCCGGGCTTGATATATTGCAGCGCTGCGGTTGGCAAAATGCTGTTGTCAACGCCGCCGGATTTGAAGCCGGTCTTGTAGGATGCATAGAAATTCAGATCGGGCGTGGCCTGATATTTGATCGTGACTTCCGGCGAGACATTGCTGTCGGAAAACTCGATCGGTCCGGTCTGGAAGCCTTCCGGAACCACCAGTCCGATGCCGCCGACAATCCCGTTCAGAAAGGTCAGGGCATTGTGGAGGAACGGAAAGGATGTCCGGTGAACCTTTTGTTCGTCGGTCCAGCGCACCCCGCCGGAGAGTTCCAGCTGGTCCGTGATATCGATACTGGCGCTGCCGAAGAAGGACAGCGCTTCGCTCTTGGTCGCGCGGTTCGCTACCCAGTCATAGCCGATGCCGCGCGAATCAGGAAAGAGGAATGCGGCGACAAAGGCATTTTGGGACGTCTGCAATGGCTGGCTTCGACTTTCCCAATAGCCACCAACCATGAAATTGAAGATGCCGTCGAAGTCGCTCGCGACCCTCAGCTCCTGGGAATATTGTTTCAGGCCATCCGAAAATGGTGCCGGAAGCCCACCAGGGTCACCATTGGGCAGGATGCCGACATAGCTGAAGTGGTCGGCATGTTCATTCTTGAGGTCAAGTATGCCGGTGACCGACGACAAGGTGAGGCTGTCATTCAGCTCCAGATCCATCGCGAGCCGCATGAAGAATGTATTGGTCTCGTTGTAGGACTGGCCCTTGTAGCGATCCGCGCCGGTTGTTCCCGGCGCTATGACCTGCAGGGCCGGATGGCCGTCAGGATGGGGGTAAAGTCCGTCCTGAATGTCACAGACGGCATTGGAGGCGATGCGCACCCCGGAGAGCGCCAGAAAGACATCGTCAGCCACCCCGTTTGCGCCGCAGCTGATATCGGAATGACCCAGCAGGCTGTCGCCAAAATTGTGATTGTAATTGAGCTTGAGGTTGGCCGAAAATCTGTCGGACGGGTCCCATTGCAACGTCATGCGACCAACAAAATTCTTCAACCCCTTTCCGGAATTGGCAAAGACGGACGGAGTGCCGGCCTCGAGCTCGACATATTTGCTGATGTCCTGATATTGGGCCGCGACGCGAACGCCGAGCGTATCGCTGATCGGACCGGAAATATAGCCGCCGACGGTATAGCCTTCCTCCTCGAATTCGTAGGATGCCTTGCCGCCCATTTCCCACTCCTGGGTCGGGTCGGCGGAGCGGACCGAGAAGACCCCGGCCGAGGCGCTTTTTCCGAAGAACAGGGACTGGGGGCCCTTGAGCACGTCGATTTGCGCCACGTCGAAGAAGGACGCCTGGACCAGCCGCATGGTGCTGATCGACACGCCGTCAAAATCAAAGGCCACCGCCGAGTCAAAGGCAGCGGAAATATTGGTGGTGCCGATGCCGCGCAGGCTGATCTGGCCGCCGGCACCGGAGCCGCCTACTTGCACATTGAGGGCCGGAATCCGGCTGACCACATCGGCGACCTCGTTGACCTGATAATTGTCCAGCGTCTCGGCGCTGATCGAGGTCACGGTGACCGGCGTTTCCTGCAGCGTTTCATCCTGCTTGCGCGCATTGACGATGATCACCCGGCTGTCATCTTCTTCGGCATTTTCCTGCGCACTGGCGGGTGTTGCGAAACCGGAAAATGTGAGGCTGGCCGCGGTGCCCATCAAGAGCCATTTCATGGATCGGACGGTAGGCGCGGATTCGTGGCGCTGCGATTGCTGTTTCATAAATCTCTCCCTGTTTGTTCGCCCATTCACTGGAGCGAAGCCTCCAGATGCGCCGGTTGATCCGGCATCATCGGATCGACAGAATGGCGAGAGCGGCCAGAATGCTCAACTGGCCAAAAGGTCAAGAAAGGTCGGGATTCTGAAAAATCATGTACGGGGGACTCTTCGCGCGAAAGCCGTCCGGCCAGCGGTCAGTAGCTGTTGCCCAGATAGCCCAGTTGCGTGGCCTTGAATACGGTCTGGGTCCGGTTCACCGAATGAAGTTTTTCGGCCGCCCGGCTGATATGATAGCGGACGGTGGAACGGCAGACCGAAATGATTTCGCCGATCTCCTCGTCGGTCTTGCCGATCGAGGCCCAGCGGATGCATTCCGCCTCCCGCCTGGACAGGCTGCAATCCGAAGCGATGTAGCTGGATTTCCGGGAGACCGATACATAGCCGGAAATCAGGCGTCTGGTGAGCGCGCCGAACAGATTGCCATATTGGGCAAAGCGGGCGGAAAAATCGTCGGCGCTCTCGCCGATCACCGGAAAGCTGTTGGCGGAAACCTGGCCGAATGGCAGGTGGACCGGCACGATGATCAATTTGCTGTGCTGGCCCTTCGCCTTGGCGAAATAGCTGCTGACATCGATATCGGCGAGAAATTCGTTCGGGGTCGATGCGTGGAAGCCGTCCTTGTCGCACCAGAAAGGCTCGCTTTCATATCTGCAGGCATGTGGAATCGGCGAATGCAGGGCATAATGGGCATCTTCCCACCAGCGCTCGCACCTTTTGACCCAGCCGAAGACGTCGGCATTGAGCGAATTGCCCTGTGCGTCGATCATCGGTCTGCGGGATGATATGTCGGCGCAAAGGGCTACCCGGAAACCGTGGGACCGTGCAATATCCTGCAGCGACTGGGCCGCCGTGCGAATATCGTCGGGAGTGCGGATCGTCACATGTTCAAGACGTTCGTCCCAGCCGGGATTGCTCTCGATATCGCATGCATTTATCAGCCTGGTCGCCACGCAGAATTCCCTCCCGAAGACACGCGCGGTCGCAAAACGGAACGTTACGTTCTCTGTCGCAACCGTCAGTTTGTGCAGTAGGCCATAATCTCCGGCCCTTGATCCACTCTCATTAATGGCAACATAGCGGATTGCCGGACCATTCGCGCAGCCGGGGTGGTGAGAGCGGGTCGCCGGACTGCACCAGATGCGCCAGCCGACCACCAATTCCGCGCCGATCGCCATCTGGTCGGCCCAGGCGGTCGAAGCGGGGACGAAAACTACTGATTTTCATGGGAAAACTGGATCCCCCGTGAGGATTCGAACCTCAATTAACGGAGTCAGAGTCCGTGGTATTACCATTATACGACAGGGGAGTGCCGGTGCGGGGCAATAGGCAGGGAGGCGCTTTGGGTCAAGCCCTTTGGTGAGGGTTTGATGCCGAAGGGCTGAAATATTGCCGGCCCCGCATTTCCATCCGCTGGTCGGGGTGGCACGGCACCATCAGCGGGCCGTGATCGTCTGCGCGGCCCGGCTTCCTATCGCTGAATTTGGGGTCGCACAGGATATTTTCCGTTCGCCCGGCTGTCCGCCCCTTGCGTCGGGGGCAGTGCGGCGTTATCTTCACTACCAAGTACCGGCGGTATTATCCGATCCGGAGAACATAAGAGTACGGTTATGGCGGATCAAGCATCCCCATCGCCGCAAGATATAAAAGGCGGATTATCCGCAAGGAAATCCCGCCCGAAACCTGCGGCGACACATAAAGGACAGAGTCGCGTTGCGTCTCCCGTCCACTCAGGCGCCGGGCGCTGGCCCAAATTGCGGTCCTACGCGGCGATTGATCTGGGCACCAATAACTGCAGATTGCTGGTCGCAAAACCGTCTTCGGACGGCTTCATCGTCACCGACGCCTTTTCGCGCGTGGTGCGGCTGGGCGAAGGCCTGGTCGAGACCGGCAAGATCAGCAGCCGGGCGATGGACCGGGCGGTGGCCGCCCTTGCGATCTGCGCCGACAAGTTGCGGCGTCGCAACGTGACGCTCGCACGGTCGGTGGCAACGGAGGCCTGTAGGCGGGCCAGCAACGGGGACAAGTTCATCGAGCGGGTCCGGCGCGAAACCGGCATTGCGCTCGACGTGATCACCGCGGAAGAAGAAGCCCGTCTCGCCGTGCTCGGTTGCCATATTCTGCTGGAACCGGGCGAGGGGCCGGCGCTTATCTTTGACATCGGCGGTGGTTCGACCGAGCTCGTACTGGTGGACACCAGCGGTTCGGCACCCGAGATTATCGACTGGCAGAGCGCGCCCTGGGGCGTCGTGTCGCTCACCGAGAGCGAGAAATTCGACGGCGACGACCCGGACGCGCGCCGCGCCGCGTTCCAGGCGATGCGGGCACGGGTCACCGACAGTTTTGCCAGCTTTGCGGCACGCCTGCCGCGGCTCGACCAGTGCGACTACCGGTTGCTGGGTACCAGCGGAACCGTGACCACGCTGGCCAGCCTGCATCTGAAATTGCCGCATTATGACCGCAAGGTGATCGACGGTCTGATCGTACCGACCGAATCGATGCGCGAAATCAGCGCCATGCTGGCGCAGGCGTCGCCGGAAGAGCGGGCGGATATTCCGTGCATCGGTCGCGAACGCGCCGATCTCGTGGTGGGCGGCTGCGCGATACTGGAATCGATTCTGGACATCTGGCCGGCGACCCGAGTCGGTGTCGCTGATCGCGGCATTCGCGAAGGCATTTTGCGCTCGCTGATGTCGGCCAACGAACGCGGCGCGATCCGATGAGCCGGGGCAGATCAGGAACCAGACAGAAGGTCAAGACCGCCAAGGGACGGAAAATCGGCTCGACGCGCTGGCTTGAGCGGCAGCTCAACGATCCCTATGTGAAACAGGCAAGGGCCGAGGGCTATCGCTCGCGTGCGGCCTATAAATTGCTGGAACTGGACGAGCGGTTCAAGCTGGTCCGCAACGCCAGGGCAGTGGTTGATCTGGGGATTGCCCCGGGCGGCTGGGCCCAGGTGATGCGCAAATTTGCGCCAAAGGCGACCGTCGTCGGGATCGATTTGCTTGATGTCGATCCGATTGATGGCGTGACCATCTTCAAGATGGATTTCATGGACGATGCGGCGCCCGGCCTGCTGATCGACGCGCTTGGCGGCAAGCCGGACCTGGTGCTGTCCGACATGGCCGCCAATACTGTTGGCCACCAGCAGACCGACCATCTGCGCACCATGGGGCTGGTCGAGGCCGGGGCTTATTTTGCGGTTGAAAATCTGCAGGAGGGCGGTGCCTTTGTCGCCAAGGTTCTGGCGGGCGGGACCGACAACGAACTGCTGACCCTGCTCAAGAAACATTTTGACGTGGTCAAACACGCCAAGCCGCCGGCGAGCCGCAAGGGATCATCGGAATGGTATGTCATCGCCCAGGGGTTCAAGGGCAGGACGGACCCGGCCTAGTCGGCAGCGCGCGCCTTCGCGACCATTTCCTTGAGGCCATCATAGCCGACGGCTCCCACTTCGGACTGATTGCCGACGACAAAGGCAGGCGTTCCGGTGAAGCGCATCTGCTGGGCGACCGCGATATTTTCCTGGATTTCCTGCTTGGCTTCGGGCGAGGCGATAAAGGCGCGGGCGGCCTTCATGTCGAGCCCGACTTCCTTGGCGGCGGCCTCGATGGTTGACGGGGTTGGACGACCGGTGGCGAACATGGTCTTGTGGAAGGCATAATATTTGCCCTGCTTGGCTGCCGCCAGCGCCATCAGCGCGGCGTCGTTGCTGGCCTCGCTCAGAATCGGCAGCTCGCGGAACACGATTTTCACATTCTTGTCGTTCGCGATCAGCTTGGCGATATCCCGCTCGGTCTGTTTGCAATAGGGACAGTTGAAGTCGGAAAATTCGACGACCGTCACATCGCCATTGGGATTGCCGGCAAAAGCGGCGCCGGCAAAGGGCTTTTCGATCTGGTCGCGAACGGTATCGATGGCGGATGCCTTTTGCCGGTTTTGCAGCAGTTCCACGGCTTCGGGAATGATCTCGGGATTTTGCAGGATATAGTTGCGCACGATCGCCTCGATGGCTTTCTGTTCCTGCGCATCAATGCCCGCCGCCAGCGCGGCCTCGCTGGTTGCCTCGGTCGAGGAAGAGCTTCCCGATTGCCAGAACCAAACGCTCAATGCTGCCGCTATGGCCAGTCCGCCACCCGCCATAATCATCCACTTTCTGTTTTTATTGTCATCCACAATCAGGTTCTTTCCTTGCAGCACGGCATTGGCCATGGCCGCGGGGCTTGTCCAGTCCAAATGGCGCCCTCAGGCGCGTCGGGAGCTAGCGGCGGCGGCTGTTCTTTTCGAATTCGGCCTTGGCGATGAACGAGATATCCTGCGCGCGGATCCAGTCGGGGGTATTTTCCTTGATGCCGGCCATGGCAATTTGCGAGCTGCGGATGGCGCCGGCATAATTCTGTTCGAGCAGCGAGCTTTCCGCCGTTGCCAGCTGGGCGCGGGCAATGTCGCCTTTCTGCGAATAGACCACACCGAGCTGGTACCAGGCGAAGGGATTGCGATTGTCCTTGTTGACGGCGGCCTTCAGGACCTTTTCCGCCTCGTCGAGATATTGCGGGTCTTCGGTGGCGATCAGCGCGTGGCCGAACAGGCTGGCGATCAGCGGCTGGTTGTTGGTCAGCTGGACCGCGCGGCGCAGCGACTTGAGGGCCTCGTCGGGTTTGCCGGATTCCAGCAGGATCTGGCCCTGCAGTTCGAGAAAATAGGGATCGTTGGGGGCCGCCTTGAGCAGATTATTGGCTTCATAGAGCGCCCGGTCGGGATAGGCGCTCTTGTGCCAGGCATAGGCGCGGGCATAGCGGGCCGGGATCGACTGGTCGCTTTCGGGATATTTGCGCAGGGTCACGGCAGGCTCTGCGGTAAAGCCAAGCAGCTTGGCCTTTACCCGCTGGAAACGGGCTTCCAGTTCCGGATCGGGTGGCTTGTCCCAGGCCGGATCCTTCTCGTAGACATCCCGGAGCAGCGTTACCCGCTCGCCGGACAGCGGGTGGGTTCGGCCGTAGCTGTCTTCCTGCGGGATGCCGAGGCGGAATTCGTAATTCTGCAGCTTCTTGAAAAAATTGATCGACCCTCTGCCGGAGATGCCGGCGGCAGCGAGATAGCGGGCGCCGGCGGAGTCGGCGGAACGTTCCTGCACCCGGCTGAAGGCCAGAAACTTGCCCATCGCGGCTTGCTGGCCGGCGCCGATGATACCCATGCCGGCATCACCGGCGCCCGCGGCGATGGCCGCAGCGCCCAGGATCAGGCTGAGAATGGTTATGCCGGTGGCGGTCTTGAGACCCTCGTCAAAGCGGATGATATGGCCGCCGGTTATATGGCCCAGTTCATGGGCCATGACGCCTTGCACTTCATTGGCTGTGTCGGCGGTGTTGATCAGGCCGGAGTAGAAATAGATCCGCTGACCGCCGGCGACAAAGGCGTTGATCTGGTCGTCGTTGATCAGCACGACTTCGACTTCTTTGGCGTCCAGTTCGGACACTTTAACCAGCGGCGCCACCATATCGGTGAACAGCGCCTCGGTTTCGGCGTCGCGCAAGATGGATTGCGCGGCAAGGGGCTGCACGCTCAGGGAGATGAGGGTCAGGAAGGCGACCAGGAAACTGGCCAGCCGGGCCACCGATCGAGGGGCGGCGCGGAAAACCGGACCAGCAAGAAAATGGCGCATGAAATTCCTCAGCATGAAGCTCGGGTTGAAACGCTGTTTCTTTGACATGCCGCGTCTGAACCGCGGATGAAACGGGTGCCGTCCCCGCCCGAAATTCCGGGCGGGGACGATATCCATTCTGTTATCCGAACGTGCGCTGCCACCAGCCCTGGCGCGGTGATCCGTCGCTCGATTCGGAGGCGTCGCTGTCCGACGATTTGGCTACCGCCTCATCTTTCGGCTTGGCGGCTGCCCGTGACTTGCGCGGCTTGGCGGGAGCCTTTTCCTTGGCTTCCTTGACGGCTTCCGGAGCAGCCTTGTCCGAAGCATCCGTGCTATCGGCCTTCTTGGCGCGGCTTCTGGGAGCGCGTTTCGCTGCCGGTTTCTTGTCAGCGGTTGCCTCCGGCGAAGCGGCAGCGGTTTCTGCCGCCGGTTTGTCGGTGCCTGGCTTGGCCTTGCGGGGCGCCCGGCGCCGTTTGGGCTTTTCCTCGGTCGCTTCGCTGTCGGCCGCCGGTTCGGCTGCCGGCTGCTCGGGCGCAGCTTCGCCCTTGGTCGAGCGCCGCCGCCCGCGTGGCTTGGCCTCGGCTTTTTCCTCGCCGCCGCTTTCGGCTGCGACTTCAGGGGCGCTATCCGCCTTGCGCGTGCTGTTGCGACGTGCCCGTGGCTGCTTTTGCTCGGACTGCTCATCCGTATTGGCATCATCGGACCGTGCCTCTGGCTCGGCGTTGTTATCCGAACCGGAGCTTTCGCTATTGCCGGATTCCGAACGATCGCCACCGCGGTTGCGTCTGCCGCGCCGCCGCCGCTTGCGCTTGGGCCGTTCGCCGCCGTCGTCGCGGGCTTCCTGGTTGCGCGATCCCGAGTTGCGCTCCTCGGCTTCGACAGCTTCGGCTTCGTCCGCGTGATCGTCCTCGACCTCATCATCGTCATCGTCGTCGACAATGGGTTCGAATTTGGGCATGTTTTTCGGCGGGCTGCCGGACGTCTGGATTTCCATCCGCGCGCCTTCGGTTTCACCATCGGGCACGATCTCGATCGAGACGCCATAGCGGTTCTCGATATCCTCGATTTCGTGGCGCTTGCTGTTCAGCACATAGATGCAGGCTTCCTGGCTGGTGCGCAGCGTGATCTGGCTGGCCTTGCCCTTGGCGGCTTCCTCTTCCAGCAGGCGCAGGACGGAGAGCGCGGCAGAAGATGCCGTGCGGACCAGACCGGTGCCTTCGCAGTGCGGGCAGACCTTGGTCGAAGCTTCCAGGACCCCGGTGCGGAGACGCTGGCGGCTCATTTCCATCAGGCCAAAGCTGGAGATGCGTCCAACCTGGATGCGGGCACGGTCGTTTTTCAGCGCGTCGCGCATCGCCCGTTCGACCTTGCGGACGTTGCCGGTGCGATCCATGTCGATGAAATCGATCACGACCAGGCCGGCCATGTCGCGCAGCCGCAACTGGCGTGCAATTTCCGCAGCCGCTTCCATATTGGTCTTGACCGCAGTGGCCTCGATCCCGTGTTCGCGGGTCGAGCGGCCGGAGTTGATGTCGATCGAGACGAGCGCCTCGGTCGGGTTGATCACCAGATAGCCACCGGATTTCAGCTGCACTTCCGGCGAGTACATCGCCGACAACTGATCCTCGACGCCATAGCGCTGGAACAGCGACACCGGATCGGCATAGCTCTTCACCCGCTTGCTGTGGCTCGGCATCAGCAGCTTCATGAAATTCTTCGCCGCGGTATAGCCATTGGCGCCCTCGACCAGAACCTCCTCGATCTCTCGATTGTAGATGTCGCGGATCGCCCGCTTGACCAGATCGCTGTCGCTGTGGATCAGGCTCGGTGCCGTCGCGCTCAGCGTCTTTTCGCGGATTTCGTCCCACAGGCGAGCGAGATAGTCGAAGTCGCGCTTGATTTCCGGCTTGGTGCGGGAAAGACCGGCGGTGCGGACGATGCAGCCCATGCTGGTCGGGAGATTCAGATCGGAAATGATCGACTTCAGCCGCTTGCGGTCGCTGGCGCTGTTGATCTTGCGGCTGATTCCGCCACCGTGCGAGGTATTCGGCATCAGCACGCAATAGCGGCCGGCGAGGCTCAGATAGGTGGTGAGCGCAGCGCCCTTGTTGCCGCGTTCTTCCTTGACGACCTGGACGAGCACGACCTGCCGCCGCTGGATAACGTCCTGGATCTTGTAGCGCTTGCGCAGGGCCATGCGCTTCTGGCGTGCCTGGTCGCTGGCCTTGGGCATGCTGCCCTTGCCGCGACCCTTGCTGCGGCCACCGCGACCACGACGGCCGCCCTTGTTCCGGCCGTCTGCATTGTCTTCCGACGACTCATCCTCGTCGGAGTCGTCATCATCATCCTCGTCATCATCGTCGTCGCCGGACTGTTCCTGCGGCATTTCGCCCTCGTTGACGTCGATCGTGTCGACGCTATCGTCCTTGTCGACTTCGACCAGCGCGGTATCGAGTTCCTCGGTGGCTTCGCTGCGGACCATGTCGGCGGGCGAGTCATCCTCTTCCTCTTCCTGGGCGCGCAGGGCGGCTTCTTCCGCTGCATGCTCGGCTTCTTCGGCCAGCAGCTTCTCGCGATCCTCTCTCGGAATCTGATAATAGTCGGGATGGATTTCGGAAAAGGCCAAAAATCCGTGGCGATTGCCACCATAGTCGACAAAAGCAGCCTGCAGCGACGGTTCGACGCGGGTTACTTTCGCTAGATAGATATTGCCTTTGAGCTGTTTGTGCTCGGAAGATTCAAAATCGAATTCCTCAATCTTGTTTCCCTTTACGACCGCCACCCGGGTTTCTTCCTGGTGGCGCGCGTCGATTAGCATGCGCGTAGTCATTCAATAGTCTCCTGGCATGGAGCGCCGGATCAGAGCCCGGTGGGTCCATGCGATATAATGGGGATGACGTTTCTGTGCGCGCGTTCCTTTGATAAGGGGCGGGCGACGTCATCCGGTTGATTTGAAATATTTCAGATAAAAATGCGTCTGCAACAACCGCATGGCTCTGGCCGTTAGCCAAAGTCTTTCCGCCCAAGGAAGCGCCTCCGAAACGGAGAGCCTCAAAGCCGGAGATTTCATGCCTCATGTTGCGTCAACCTGGTAGATGCCGAATGATTTTCGGCATTTAGACGAACCGTTCCGGGTTCTTTCCCGAAAGGTTCAATGAGGCTGCTAGCACCGCTCGGACGGATCGGCAACACAAACTATGCCCGAAGGGATTCAAATGCCGCCATCCCGCGTCGCTACCAATCATGCCTAATGCTCTGTTAACCCTGTCATTTTACGGCGCCTTACGAAAGTATCGTTAATGGCGTCTTCACTCCGTTTTATCGCGCGATTCATTGAGGAAGCTGCAATCCATGAAAATTGACTGGACCATAATGGGGCACAAGATGCATAAGCTGGCCATGGCCCTGGCAACAATTCTGGCATCAGCACTATTGACGATCAATCCTGCTCAGGCAGGATCGGTCAGCCGGATCGAAGCCGACGGTTCACAAATCACCATTTCTTTTGACGACCTGGTGGAAGGGGCATCGGCCTTCTCCCTGGTCGGCCCTGATCGCATCGCTATCGACGTGCAGGGCGGCAAGGCCGGGCACGGCGGTGAGGCGGACGGAATGGTCAAGGCCGTGCGGCAGGGACAATATGATCCGAATACCGCCCGCATCGTTTTTGATCTGGATCGACCGGCCGTGGTCACTTCCGGCAGTTTTTCGGATGATGGCAAAAGGCTGAACCTGCGCCTGCAACCGGTCGGGCAGGGGCAGATCGCTTCCGGCAGGCAGTCGTTTCTGCCACCGGCCAGTTTCCGCGCCGAACCGCCGAAAAGAAGCTACAGTGTCAAGATGTCGCTCGGCAAGCCCCGGGACTCGGTCCGTCTGCCGAAAATTTATGGCCCCAATGATCCGAACCGGCCGCTGGTCGTGATCGATGCCGGCCATGGTGGCCACGATCCGGGAGCAATTTCTCCCCACGGCAATGCGCGCGAGAAAAACGTCACGCTGGCGATCGCCCGGGCGATCCGGGACCGGCTGGTGGCGGGCGGCAGGGTCCGGGTCGCGCTGACCCGTGACAGCGACGAATATCTGGTGCTGGAAGAACGCTACGGCATTGCGCGCCGGCTCGACGCCGACCTGTTCATGTCGATCCATGCCGATGCTGCCGGCAACGAGGAGGCCTCGGGCGCGACAGTCTACACCTTGTCCGAAGTGGCATCCGACCGCGAAGCGGCCAAGCTGGCGGCGCGCGAGAACAAGGCGAATATCATCAACGGCATCAATCTTGGCGGCGCGACGCGCGACGTTTCGTCGATCCTGATCGATCTGACCCAGCGCGAGACGATGAACGTCTCCGCCGATTTTGCCAAATTGCTGCACCGCGAAAGCAGCCGGGAAATGACATTCCGGAAAATCCCGCACCGCTATGCATCGTTCGTTGTCCTGAAAGCACCCGACACGCCGTCGGTCCTGTTCGAAACCGGCTATCTGACCAACAAGGATGATGTGGCTTTCCTGAATTCGTCTCAGGGCCGGTCGAAAGTGGCCGCCGGTGTTGCGAGCGCGATCGAGTCGCATTTCGCCCGCAAACTGGCGATGCGCTAGACCTAAACCGCCGACGCATAAAGATCGCTCGTCCCGTCTCGAGGCGGCACGCGTTTTTCATCGATAATCGCTGGAAAATGGACGCGACCCGGTTTAGATAGCCGAGCCTATGGTAAATGATGCGTCAGATACGGCTGGAGAAAGCCTCGCCTACAAGCTGGAACGAAGCACGGGCAGTTTTTTCGAACGGCTCGAAAATCTCTGGCAGAAAAAATGGTTCCGGCTGCTCGTTGCTTTTCTGGGACTCTGCATAATCGGCTGGTTTCTCGTCTGGCTGATTTTTGCCCGGGACCTGCCGGATGCTAACGCGTTGCGGACCTACGAGCCGCCCTTGCCGACCGTTGTCCGCGCCTATGATGGCGAGCCGGTGCACAGCTATGCCCGCGAACGGCGCGTGCAGCTGGAATTCTCCGAATATCCCGCTCTGCTGGTGCGCGCCTATCTGGCCGCCGAGGACCGTACCTTTTTCGAACATGGCGGACTGGACTATCCCGGTATCGCCACCGCGATCGTGACCAACATCACCAACGGCGGGCGCCCGGTCGGCGCCTCGACCATCACCCAGCAGGTCGCGAAGAACCTGCTGCTGAGCAGCGAAGTGTCCTATCGCCGCAAGGTGCGCGAAGCGATCCTTGCCTACCGGATCGAGGACGTGCTGACCAAGGAGGAGATACTCGAACTCTATCTCAACCAGATATTCCTCGGCCGCAACGCCTATGGCGTGCAGGCCGCAGCCCAGGCCTATTTCGGCAAGGACGTCGATGCGCTTGCGCTGCACGAGATCGCCTATCTCGCGATCCTGCCCAAGGGCCCGTCCAACTATCGTCCCGAGGTGCACGAACAGCGCGCGATCAGCCGGCGCAACTGGGTGCTGGGCGAGATGCGCGACAATGGCTGGATCACGGATGCGCAATTTCGCACGGCTTCGGCGCAACCGCTCGGGACCATATCCGGTGGCGGACCCCGGTTCGACCGGGTTGGCGGCTATTTTATCGAGGAAGTGCGGCGCCAGCTGATCGAGAAATTTGGCGAGAATGAAAAGGCGGGGCCCTACAGCGTCTATTCCGGCGGTCTGTGGGTGCGCACGTCGCTGAACCCGGAACTGCAGGAATATGCCAAGGACGCGCTGCGCAGCGGCTTGCTGCGCTACAGCAGCGGCAAGGGCTGGAGCGGACCGATCAACCGGATCGAGATGGACGAGCAATGGGCCCAGCGCCTGGCCTCGACCTACATCAACACCGACTATGCCAACTGGCAGATCGCGGTCGCCCTTCGCACCGCCGGCGGCGGCGCGGAAATCGGCTTTTCGGACGGCACCACCGGCCAGATAAATTCGGTTCCCAGCGCTTTGAAAGCAGGCGATATCATCGCCGTCAGTCCGCTGGGCGGCAGCCGCTACAAACTTGAGAATGTCCCCGAGGTTTCGGGCGGCATGGTCGTGCAGAATCCCCGCAATGGCCGGATATGGGCGATGCAGGGCGGGTTTGACGACCGCATGAGCTCGTTCAACCGCGCCACCCAGGCCGAGCGCCAGCCGGGATCCACGATCAAGCCGTTCGTCTATGCCACCGCGCTGGAACATGGCATGACCCCGGCGACGCTGATCGCCGATGCCCCGTTCTGCGTCTTCCAGTCGGCCTCGCTGGGGCGGAAATGTTTCCGCAATTTCGGCAATTCGCGCGGCGCCGGCGAGCGGACGCTGCGCTGGGGGGTCGAGCAGTCGCGCAACCTGATGACCGTGCGCGCGGCCAATGATGCCGGCATGGAAAATGTCGTGAAGACGATCAAGACCATGGGCATCGGCGACTACAAGCCTTATCTCGCCTTTGCGCTGGGCGCCGGCGACACTACGGTGATGAAACTGACCAATGCCTATTCGATGCTCGCCAATAACGGCCGCGAACTGACCCCGACGGTGATCGACTTTGTCCAGAACCGCAAGGGCAAGGTGATCTTCCGCGCCGACAAGCGGATCTGTGAAGATTGCAACATGAGCGACTGGGACGGACAGCCGATGCCGCGGCCGCGGCCTGCCGGCAAGCAGCTGATGGATCCGATGACCGCCTATCAGATGATCGATATCCTGCAGGGTGTGATCACCCGCGGCACCGCCCAGAATCTCAGAAGCCTTGACCGCCCGCTGTTCGGCAAGACGGGCACCACCAGCGGCCCGACCAATGTCTGGTTCGTCGGCGGTTCGCCCGACATGGTGGCCGGCGTCTATCTCGGCTATGACCAGCCGCGCAACATGGGCGGCTATGCCCAGGGCGGAACGCTGGCCGCACCGGTCTTCCGGCGCTTTGCCGAGAAGGCGATGGCGGGCATGCCGAAAACGCCGTTCGTTGCGCCCAAGGGCGTGCGGATGGTGCGCGTCGACCGCCGGACCGGCAAGCGCGTCTATGGCGGCTGGCCGACCGACGATCCCAAGTCGCCGGTGATCTGGGATGTGTTCAAGCCCGAAACCGAACCGCGCCGTTCGATCCGCAAGGACGAACTGCTGGCCCGGCTCGAAGCCCGCAAGGCGCAGCTGCTCGCGGAACGGGCCGCCGCGCAGGCGCGCGCGCTCGAAGCGAGCCGCAATCGCGGCCCGGCGCAGAATGACGACGAATTCCTGCAGGCCGAAGGCGGCATCTATTAGCGGCCGCCCGCAGGGATGCCGGTGCTAAGAGCATCCGACATTGCGCCGGTGGAGGGTATCCGGACCGTCGGACCCGAGAGCGTTGCTGCCCTGGCGGACATCACCGCCGATGCGTTTCGTGATGATCCGTTCAATCGCTGGCTGTTCGGCGGTTTCGAGCCGATGCGGCGCACCTTTGCCAATCTGGCGCAGCATATTTATGCTCCCAACGGATTCTGCCAGATATTGCAGGAGGACGGCGAGGGCCGTGCTGCAACCATGTGGCTGCTGCCCGGCGACAAGGGCGATGCCTCGGCGGCAGGGATGCTGCAAACCTATTGGGGCCTGTTCGCCAGCGGTGGCCTCGGTGCGCTGATGCGCGGCAAGGCGGCGGGCGAGGCGATGGCAAAGCACCATCCCGGGCAGCCGCATGCCTATCTGTTCACGGTCGGCGTGGCCAGCGCTGGCCGGGGCAGGGGGCTGGGCCGCCGGCTGATCGAGCCGGTGCTGGCTGCCTGCGACGAAAGCGGCACGATGGCCTATCTCGAGAACAGCAACCCGGCGAACCGCCGATTTTATGCCAGTCTCGGTTTCGAGCGCGTGGAGCTTTTTCATGCGACGCCGGAAAGTCCGCCGCTGGAAGCGATGCAGAGACTGCCGCGCCAGCGAACCCGGAGCGGGTCGTTGCCTTTGCAACAATAGTGAAATATATATGTAATCCTACGGTCATTGATCGACGGTAGAGGCCATGCTCGGAAGGTCGCACATGAAAACTTGGTGCGAAAGCAATCTTCAGCAAGGAAAATTTTGATGAAAACCAAATTTGCAATAATCGCAATGGCGACGCTGGCCTTGGCGGGCTGTGAAAATCAGGCCGACGGCGGCGGCGGCGGAAGCCGCGACCAGCTCCGCATTGTCGGCTCCTCGACCGTATTCCCCTTCGCCAAAGCCGTATCTGAGCAATTCGTCAGCTCGGGAAGCTACAAGGCCCCGGTTATCGAATCGACCGGTACCGGTGCGGGCATGAGCCTGTTCTGCTCTGGTGTCGGCGCCGATACGCCCGATATCGAAGATGCCTCGCGACGGATGAAGGCCTCGGAATTTGAATTGTGCCAGACCAATGGTGTCACCGACATCGTGGAAATCACGATCGGGATCGACGGTATCGCCGTGGCGCAGTCCAAGGACGGCCCCAGCTTTGCCCTGACCCCCGAACAGATCTACAAGGCGATTGCCGCGAAGCCGTTCGGCAAGGAAAACAGCTACAAGAAATGGTCGGACATCGATCCGTCGCTCCCTTCCACACCGATCAGCGTCTACGGCCCGCCGTCGACCTCCGGCACGCGCGACGCGCTGACCGAGCTGATCATGGAAGTTGGCTGCAAGACCGATCCGGCGACGAAGGCGCTGAAGGACAGCAACAAGGACGAATATGAAGCCATCTGTCACGAAATCCGGACCGACGGACCCTATCTGGATGCCGGCGAAAATGACAATCTGATCGTCCAGAAGCTGAAATCCAATCCCAATGCGGTCGGCATCTTCGGCTACAGCTTCCTCGAGGAAAATCTCGACACCGTGCGCGGCATCGCAATTGCCGGCGTCACGCCAACCTATGACGCGATCGCATCCGGCGAATATCCCGGTGCGCGGCCACTGTTCATCTATGTGAAGAAACAGCATGTCGGCGTCATCCCGGGCATCCAGGAATTTGTCACCGAATTCGTCAACGCCGGTGGCCGCGACGGCTATCTGGTCAAGGCCGGCCTGATCGCCTCGCCGGACGCGACCCGGACGAAGATGATGGAAGCAGCGAAAAATCTGCCGCTTCTGACCAAGGACGAACTGGAATAGGCGATAATCGTCTGACCCACTAGGGTCACCGGAGAAGGTAATCCCCGGGAACAAAAATCGGGGGCTGTTGGCAACAACGGCCCCCTTTTTCGTGCCGGATTGCCGTGTGATTGCAAATCAGTTGCTTTTTATATGACATTTTTGTTACAATGCGGAAAATCGCAACAAGGAACCCCGATGAACCTGAGTACCGCCCAGCATACCGTGACCGCCTTTGACGCGGAAATTCACGACCTCCGGGCCATGGTTCTGGAGATGGGGGAAAAGAGCACCCGGGCCATCACTCGCGCGATCGAGGCGCTGGAACGGCAAGATCTCGCTCTGGCCAAGTCGGTGGTGGCAGACGACCGGGAAATCGACGAGCTGGAACGCCGGATCGATTCCCTGTCCATCCAGACGATCGCCTTGCGCGCGCCGATGGCGGACGATCTGCGTCAGCTGATCGCCACGTTCAAGATTTCCAGCCTGGCCGAGCGGATCGGTGACTATGCGAAGAATATTGCGAAGCGGGTGCCGCTGGTCGCGGAATCCAGCCGCCAGATCGAACCGGTAGCGCTGCTGCCGTCGATGGCCAAGATCGCTGCCGAACTGGTACAGGATTCATTCCAGGCCTATGCCGATGGCGATATCGACCTGTCGGTGTCGGTGTGGGCGCGAGACCAGACGCTGGACAATTTCTACACCAGCTTCTTTCGCTCGATCATCACCTATATGATCGAAAATCCGGCGCATATCAGCGAATCCGCACATCTGCTGTTCATCGCGAAAAATCTCGAGCGGATCGGCGATCACGCGACCAATATCGCCGAACTCAGCTATTTTGCCGAAACCGGCCGGCAGATGCCCGATCGCACCAAGGGCGACGATCTGACCGGGCCGCAATGGGCCGCCAATCAGGCCTGACCCGCAGTGGAACGGCGGCGAGCCGAAGCCCGCCGCATATCCTGTTTAGAAGCTGATCTGGAAGCGTCCGGCAAAGGCATCGACATTATAGTCGCCGCTGCCGGCCGCAAGAATGGCGGCGTTGCTGTAGTCCAGCTTGGAATAGGTCAGCAGGAAGCGGACATAGTCGATCGGCGTCCAGATAAGCGATGCCTGATAGGCATCCTGGGTGCCGCCGGTAAACCCGGCGTCGTTCAGATCGAGCCGGTCATAGCGGACATTGACCTGCCATGCGCCCATGCCGCCTTCGCCGACAGGATTGGACACCTTGACGCCCTTGAAGACGCCTTCCTTGTATTCGCGCGTGTCGTCGGTCAGGAAGAAGCCGGCCTCGACCGAGCCGCCGAAAAAGGTCGGGTCGGCGAGCGCGCCGGAGCGGTTCAGCTTCAGCCAGTGGGTTTCACCCGCGGCGTGGAAGCGGCCGGCAATCAGCGCCGCCTCGAGCCCGTAGCTCGTCTCTGATTCCGCGTTGCCGATATTGCCGGTGTCGATAAAGCGGGTGTCGGTAAAATGGACCGCCGGGCGCTGGCGATAGCGGCGCGATGTGATCGCGTCGCCGAGATCCTTATAATGGTAGGATGCCCCGAAATGGGTCTGGACATCGCCGAATTTTGGCATCGCCACGGCACGCAGGTCAAAGCCGACGGCGTTATTCTCGTCATTGTTTAGATCACCGATATTGCTGGTGAACACGCCGGCCTGGAACAACAGGTCGGACACGCCATATTGCGCGGAAATACCAACCTGGCGCTGGAAACCGAAGGCGTCGGTAAAGGCGGCGCGCTCGATGAAGCTGGTGTCGTTGCTGCTCGACAATTCTTCGAGACTCTGGAAATTGTTGTGCTGGCCAAGGGTCATTGTCAGTCCGCCATCCTCGTAGGTTAGGAAGGCGTCGGTCAGATCCACTTCATTGCCCGCGAAATCCGCTTCCAGCTTGTAGCCGAAGCCGCCCGGGATCGATCCGGAGACGCCCAGCCGGATGCGCCGGGCCTCGCTGGCAAAGCCGAGGCCGGGATCGACGATGCTGTCCGGCGCGTTGACGGTGCCGGCGTCGACCAGGATACGACCGCGTGGCTTGAAGCTCCAGCCGCCGTCGCCCTTGAACTCCGGCGCGCCTTTCCAGCCGACCTTGACCGGCGGCTTCTGCTGCGCCAGCTTTTCCTCGGTCGCGGCGATTTTGGCATCGGTTGCCGCAATCGCGCTGGTCGAGGCCTGCTGGTTCTGCTCGACATTGCCGAGTTGCGCTTTCAGGTCGGCGACCTCGCGCTCGAGGCTTTCGAGCTTGTTCAGCAGCGCAGCTGCCTGTTCCTCGGAAATCGGGGCCGCCATCGCGGTCGCGGGGTAGAGCGCGATCGCCGCGGTTCCGGCCAGCAGGCCGATCGTCTTGAGCATCTGGTTTTTCATAAGAATGTCTGTCCGTTGCATTTGGGTTTTGCGTTGATGTGCGCAATATGACCGGTCCGTTGCCATTTGATGGCAGATTTATTTCACGTTTGTGACAGAGTGCGGGCGCGGGGACAGCTGGGCAGGGCAGTGGGAAAAGGGTCGGGACCCGGAGCAACGGGGGGACTTCAGACGGGCGCGGGCAGTCGCCGCTTGCCTCTGGTCCGGCCGGTCAGATGATAATGATGGCAGCGATCACAGAGATAGGGGCGCAGGTCGATGGAGGCCGCCTGTGCCGCTGCTATGGCATCGGCTTCCGTGGGGAATCGCCTTTTCTTGCGACAGATGGAGAGGCGGGTGCGCATGGGCAGCTTTCAGGCGGGGTGAGGCATTGAGCGAACTAGCGTGCCGACAGCGGGATCAGATTGTCCAGCGTTCGCGCGCATTCGGCGGCGTTGGGTGAATTGTTGGACCAAAGCTTCATTTCGCCGACAAATTTGCGGGCAATCTGATCCCCCTCGAACGTTTCCGCCTCGCGGATGGCGGCGCGCGCCATTTCGGTTTCGCCCAGACCAAGCAATGCCCAGGCGAGCGACAGACGAGGCTGGTAGTAGTTGGGGGTGCGCAATATCGCCTGCTCGCAGGCCGGCACCGCAGAGGCGTAATCGAGCATGAACAGATGGCCGGTCGCCCGGTAGGTCGCCCAGAGACCGAAGCGGGGATGGTGGGGCGCCCGTTGCTCTGCCGACTGGATCAAGCCGATACCCGCCGCGTCGGATTCCAGCAGGCATGTCTGCCAGCCCAGCATCGCCAGCGCATGGGCATTATTGGGGTCCAGTTCGAGGGCGCGTCGCAAATATCCAATCGCCTCGTTTGGCCGGTGAAACATGGCATTGACGATCCCTGCTGCGGCAATGACCTCGCCGTTGGACGGCTCCGCCGCCAGGGCCCGTTCGATATGCCCGAATGCCGCCTGTTCTGCCGCAGCCGGATCCGCTTCCCACTGGCTGACCACATTCTGGCTGAGCTGTACCGCCAGGGCCGCCAGCAGGATCGCATTGTCGGGATCGATTGCCAGACCTTCCTCGCAGAGCCTGACGATTTCCCGGGCAGTGTCCTTGCCATAGCGGTATCGCAGCGTCTCTGCAGCCTGCACAATCCGGTATATATCGTTCTTGAACGGTCTGCTTTGCAGCGTCGGGGCCGTCAGCGGAAACCTGACCCGGGTGGAGATCGCCGTGGATACGCTGAGCAGAACGTCATTCTGCACTTCGAAAAACTGGTCGAGCACGGCATTGTATTTTCCCGACCAAGCAAGCGACGAGTCCAGCGTATCGACGAGTTCGAACCGCAGCGTGATCCGGTCATCCCGTCTCCGGAAATTGGCGGTCAGAATGAAGCGGCAGCCGATCACGTGCGCGGCTGCATCCAGCGAAAGCGCATCGTCATGCAGCGCCAGCACGGAACTGTAGGGCGTGACAAAAAGCATCGAGGTCGTTGCCAGAAAACTGGTCAGGTCACGGCTCATGCCATCGGCAAGATATCCATTGTCAGGCAGATTGTCCTGGTCGGTTACCGGCAGCACCGCGATGGAGAGATTATATTCCCGGTCACTCTCGGTCGAAGCCGGTCCCCGTGTCCCGGACAGGCTGTCCAGACTGGTGACCTCCGCATCCAGCCGGTATCCCGACTTGGAAACCGTCAGAATGGTCTGCGCCAGCTGCGGGAAGGAGCGAAAGGCCCGCCGCAACTGATAGACCAGGCGTGTCAGGGATTCGTCGCCGCCGAGACCATCCTGCCAGATATGCTCCAGTAATTGTTCCCGGCGGACCAGTTCATGCGGATGAGACGCCAGCGCAACCAGCAGTGCCATGACCTTCGGCTCCAGCCTGACCGTCTGCGGTTCGTTGCCGATGCAATGATCGGTTGTGCTGACCGCGATGCCATTGACGAGAAAATGCCCGGCGGGCCGGTTCCCAATCCAGGAAGAACCGTTTCCCGATATCCTTGCGTCAAGCATTTCGTGCATGGTCAGCCGCTTCTCCCGATCGCCATCCTACATAAAAGGCACCAGCTGTTCATCATAAAAACATCATATTGTTCATCAGGACTTGTAACGCCTTTCAGGTCAAGTTCTCCATTCGGCGATAGCGCCGAAACAAGAAGGGGAATGACCATGAAAATTTTGCACAAGTTCGGAACACTGGCTGCTGCTGCGGTTTTGGCGTCTGCGGTCCCGGCCCAGGCACAGCTTGAAATCTATCAGGACTATGATGTCTCCGACGCGGTGTGGACCATCAGCACGGTCAAGGTCGATGCCAATATGGGCGATTATTATCTGGAAGGCCTGCGCTCGACCTGGATCGCCAGCAACGAGGTTGCCAAGAAACTCGGCCAGATCGAGGATTATTCGATCTATGCCAGCGACTTTCCGCAGTCCGGCCAGTTCAACATGCTGCTTATCGTGAAATTTGCCAACACCGCCGACCTGGCGCCGAACAAGGCCAAATATGATGCGTTCATGAAGGCGTGGGGAGAGGCAAAAGTCAAGGAATCTCGCCAGATTTCGAAGGATCTCTACCCGACGATCCGCACCATAACCGGTGACTATCTGATGCGCAAAATCGAGGTCAAATAGGCTTTTTGACCGATAGTGATTGGGATGTTTCCCTTGTGCGCCGCGTCCCCATGACCGGCGCACAAAGGCGGATCCCATGTCCGGCGAGAGATTTTGCGACCCGTCTTTCGCCGGACATCTTTCCAGTGACCCCGGCCCCAGAGGCACGGGGCAGAAGGCGGTGTTCGCCCTGACATCTGCCCGGAGAAATTGCATGGAAAATGTTGCCCTATCAACCCGTTTGCGGCCACCGCTTTCCCTGGCTGAGAATCGTAATCTGCGGCTGTTCACCATCTTCCTGCTCTATGCCGGTCAGGGGATTCCGCTTGGCCTGTTCGACTTTACCATCCCGGCGTGGATGGCGGTCAACGGCGCCGCGGCGGCGGATATCGCCTTTGTCGTGGCGATGGTCGGCATCCCGTGGAGCTTCAAATTTATCGCCGGCTTTGTCATGGACCGCTACACGCTGCTGGCGATGGGCCGGCGGCGGGTGTGGATCATCGGCGCGCAGGCGGTGATGATTGCCTTGCTGGTCGCCTTTGCCGTGGTCAACCCGGGCCCGGACGATGTGCTGATCCTCGGCATTGTCGGTCTCGCCGTCAACACCGCCACCGTGTTCCAGGATGTCGCGGTTGACGGGCTGACCGTCGATATCCTGCCCGAGGCGGAGCGGTCGATGGGCGGGGCGCTGGCCTCTGGCGGGCAGGTGCTTGGCATAGCCATATCCGCCGCGCTGACCGGCACCATGGTCTATGCCTTTGGCGCCAGCGCCGCCTATATCGCCTGCGGATTCCTGGTCATGCTGGTCACCGTGCACATCATCTGGGTGCGCGAACGGGTCGGCGAGCGGCGCCTGCCATGGACCGAAGGCGAAACGCAGCCGGTCAACCAGGCCGCCCATGCCGGCGACTGGCTGGCGCTGCTCGCCGGCGCCTTTCGCAACTCGCTGTCCGGGCACAGCCTGGCCTGGTTCCCGAATCTGGTCGTCAGCGGACTGACCTACGGCATCTGCATTGTCGCCGTCCCGCTGATCGCCAGCGGCCACACCGGCTGGACGGAAGACCAGCTCGGTTCGCTTAACGGAACGGCGCAGCTCGTCGCCGGCATCACCACGATCGCGATCGGCGGCTTCGCGGTCGGCAGGATCGGTGCCCAGCGGTCGCTGTGGCTGCTGCGCCTGCTCTTTGTAGGTCTGCTCGGCTGGATGATCTGGTTCGCCGACAGCTGGAGCGACCCGCGGGTGCTGATGACCTTTGTCTTCGGCTGGATCACGCTGCACTTTGTCTCCGGCATCAGCGATGTGGTCATCAACATGCGGCTCAGCCCGCCGGCGATCTCGGCGACCCAGTTCTCGATCTTCATGGCGGTCTCCAACATGGGTATCAGCCTGGCGGGCATTTTGATCGGATCGATCGCGAGCCTTGCCGAACCCAGGGCGATGCTGCAGTTGCTGATGGTGTTGCAGGGCCTTTCGGTGGCGATGTTGCTGATCGTCCATTTCCCGAGCGAACAGATCGGGCGACTGCCGCTGGCGAGGGATGACGGCGGGACGATGCCGCCGGTCGGCGCCACCCCGGCGCGGGACTAGGTCGGTGAGGGTCCGCCCGCAACCGCCCCGCGTCCTCGGCACGGCGAGCGCCGTCCTGATCAATCTCAACGGCATGGTCGGAGCCGGCATATTCGCCCTGCCGGCGCTGCTCTATCTCGGGATCGGCAGCTTTGCGCCGGTCGCCATCCTGCTGTTCGCGATTCCGATTGCCTGCACGGCGGCGATCATCGCCAAGCTCTCGACCCTGTTCGAGCGGTCCGGCGGGGCGCAGCTCTACGCCGAAAAGGCGCTCGGCAAGTTCGCCGGATTCCAGGTCGGCTGGCTGGTGATCTGCGCCAGCACCACCGGCAGGGCGGCCAATTTCCACGTTCTGGTATCCTATCTGGCGGCGCTGTTCCCGGTCTTCGAGGGACCGGTCGCTCGCCCGGTGACGATCATCGCGCTGGTCGCCTTCATGACCCTGCTCGGTATCACCGGCACCCGGCGCTCGGTCGCCGGCGTCTGGGTCGGCACCTTCTGCAAGTTCACGCCGCTGGTGCTGCTCTGCGTCGTCGGTTTCGGTACGAACGGATTTCCCGCCGCGGTCAACCTGCCGAGTTTCTCCGGTCTCGAATCGGTTGCGCTGATGATCGCCTATGCCTTTTCCGGCTTTGGCGTATCCGTGGTTGCGGCTGGCGAGACCAGGGACCCGCGCAAGACCCTGTTCCGCTCGGTGCTGATGGCGCTGGCCGGTGTCGCCATATTCTATGCGCTCATCCAGTGGGCCTATATCGCCGTCGCCCCGGAGATCGGCAGCGCCGACACGCCGCTGGCGGCAGCGGGGCAGAAGCTGTTCGGCGCCTGGGGTGGCGTGATGATCAGCGTGGCGGCTGTCTTCTCGATCGGCACCAACCAGCTCGGCTCCTTTGTCATGATGCCGCGGACCTTTTTCGGCATGGGCGAACGCGGCCTGCTGCCGCGCTTTTTCGCGCATGTCTCGCCGCGCTACCGGACCCCGGACCACGCGATCCTGTCCTATGCGACGATCGTGACGATCATCGCACTGTCCGGCTCCTTCGCCACGCTGCTGCCGCTGCTGGTCGCGGTCGAGCAGGCGGTTTTCCTGATCCTGCTGCTCTCGCTGTTCCTGTTCTGGCGCAGCAATTTCGGCGGCCTGCGCGATGCCATGGGCGTCGTGTGGCTGGCGATCGTGCCGGTGGCGACGGCGATGGTGCTGTGGATGGCGTTGCAGATCCCCGCGCTGGCGGTGCTGTCGCTTTCCGGCCTGGCGATGGTGGGGGCGGCGCTGTTCTGGATTGCCAGGCGCGCGGTTGGTGTGGAGGAGCCGGTGGGAGTGCCGGCGGGATAAGCTCTGGGCGGCGCAGGCCCCATTCTCCCCGTCGCTTCGCGCCGGGGAGGATAGTGTGTCTCCAACACGCTTTCCTACAATCCCCGCTCTATGCCATATTCCCCATGGCTCTTTGACAATCGAATCGCATGTTCGCATCTGGACCGGAACGGCAGTGGGTGACCTGGGGGGCTGTGGCGGCTTTCTTTTCCATCTATTCAGAAGCCTTATTGAAAAGCTGAATTAAGAATCTGGTTTCAAACCGAAAATTGCGAGAAACCCGTTTCCAATCGCCCCGGGGATTTTTCAGAACATAACACTGTAAAGTTTGTAAAGTTCATCCGCGGCCCAAGGCAGCGACCCGCCCGCTATTCTGCTCCTCCCGCTACCGTCGTTTCCTGCTGACAAGGGCCCAAGCCCCTGCTAACGGGCGCGGATGACCGAGCAAAGCCATATCCGCAATTTCGCCATTATCGCCCATATCGACCATGGCAAATCGACCCTCGCCGACCGGCTGATCCAGCAGACCGGCGGGCTGACCGAGCGCGAGATGAGCGAGCAGGTGCTCGACAATATGGATATCGAGAAAGAGCGCGGCATCACCATCAAGGCGCAGACCGTACGGCTGCACTACAAGGCGAAGAATGGCGAGGATTACGAGCTCAGCCTGATGGACACGCCGGGCCATGTCGACTTTGCCTATGAGGTCTCGCGCAGCCTCGCGGCGTGCGAGGGCGCGCTGCTGGTCGTGGATGCGGCGCAGGGCGTGGAAGCGCAGACGCTGGCCAATGTCTACCAGTCGATCGAGCATGACCACGAGATCATCCCGGTGCTCAACAAGATCGATCTGCCCGCCGCCGAGCCGGAGCGGGTGCGCAAGGAGATCGAGGAGATCATCGGTCTGGACGCGTCCGAGGCGGTGCTGGCCAGCGCCAAGTCGGGCATCGGCATCGAGGATATTCTCGAGCAGATCGTCGCCAAGATCCCGGCACCGGGCGGCGACCGCAACAAGCCGCTGAAGGCGATGCTGGTCGACAGCTGGTACGATCCCTATCTCGGCGTGGTGATTCTCGTGCGGGTGATCGACGGCGTGCTGACCAAGGGGCTGAAGATCAAGTTCATGGCCCAGGGGACCGAGCATCTGGTCGACCGGGTCGGCTGCATGCGGCCGAAGATCGAGCAGCTGCCGGAACTGGCGGCCGGCGAGATCGGCTTTATCACGGCGCAGATCAAGGAAGTCAGCCAGACCGCGGTCGGCGACACGATCACCACGGTCAAGAACCCGGCACCCGAGGCGCTGCCGGGCTTCAAGGAAGTGCAGTCGGTGGTGTTCTGCGGCCTGTTCCCGGTCGATGCGGCGGACTTCGAGAAATTGCGCGAGAGTATCGGCAAGCTCAGGCTCAACGACGCCAGCTTCACCTTCGAAATGGAGACCAGCGCGGCGCTCGGGCAGGGCTTCCGTTGCGGCTTCCTCGGGCTGCTGCATCTGGAGATCGTCCAGGAACGGCTGACCCGCGAATATGATCTCGACCTGATCACCACCGCGCCGTCGGTGGTCTACCGGATCGTGATGAACGACGGCAGCGAGATGTTCCTGCACAACCCGGCGGACATGCCCGACGTGGTCAAGATCCGCGAGATCGAGGAGCCGTGGATCGAGGCGACCATCTATTGCCCGGACGAGTATCTCGGCGGCATCCTGAAGCTCTGCCAGGACCGCCGCGGGGTGCAGAAGAACCTGACCTATGTCAGCGACCGCGCCCAGGTGGTCTACGAGCTGCCGCTCAACGAGGTGGTGTTCGACTTTTACGACCGGCTGAAGAGCATCTCGCGCGGCTATGCCAGCTTCGACTATCACCAGATCGGCCTGCGCACCGGCCAGCTGGTCAAGATGAACATCATGGTCAACGGCGACCCGGTCGACGCGCTCAGCATGATCGTCCACCGCGACGCCGCCGAGGCCCGCGGACGGCACATGTGCGAGCGGCTCAAGGACCTGATCCCGCGCCATCTGTTCAAGATCCCGATCCAGGCCGCGATCGGCGGCAAGGTGATCGCCCGCGAGACGATCTCGGCGATGCGCAAGGATGTGACCGCCAAATGCTATGGCGGCGACATCAGCCGCAAGAAGAAGCTGCTCGACAAGCAGAAGAAGGGCAAGGCCAAGATGCGCGAATATGGCAATGTCAGCATCCCGCAGGAGGCCTTTATCGCGGCGCTGAAGATGGGCGACGAAGCCTAGGCCTTCAAACGAGCGCCGGTTCAGGGCATTTGCGCGACAAATTCATGGTTAACACCGGTTGAAAACGTGCGTCGATTAAATTATTATAAGTTTTCGTGCATGCGGGTCCAGAATTACGACGGGAGCCATTTATGTTCGGGCTGTTCGAGACCCCTGATCGCCGGATCAGGGACGAGCGAGAAATACGCTATTTTTACGCAAAATATGGAGACGAAGCGGTCGCCGTCCTGAAGGATCGCGCCAATGACAGCGGTCTGTCGGCCCGGGACCGGCGCCATTGGCAGCGGCTGGTCCGCAAGGCGCGGCAGAAACCACGGGATTCGCTTGGCAATATCAAGCTCGACTGATTCCGGCCATGGCACCGGCGCTCTAGAGGGCGGTCCTGTCCTTGCGATAGGGGCACGGCCTGATCTGCCCAGGCGGTATTTCAGGTCCCTTGGCCCGAAACCGCGCGAAATAGCCGCCGAGTTCCGGCCGCTCCATGAATCCGACCAGTTCGTAACCGACCGCTTCAAATTCGCAGAACAGCTGCTTTGGCGGAATCCCGTGCTGCGAGACATCGCGGTTGACGTCGACCACGATTACCTCGCCGGCCCCGTGGGGTCCGCTCTTGTCGAGCAGCGCCGGACGCAGCCGTGCGAGAAAGGCATAGGGTTCTCGCACCTCATGATACATGTGGACCAGGAAGATCCGGTCAAAGCTGTTCTCCGGCAGGCGCGGATCATCCGGCGCACCGAGCTTGATCGAGACATTGTCGAGACTCTCCCGATTGACCCGCTCGGCCAGTCGGTTGATCGCGCCCTCGTCGATGTCCTGTGCCAGAACACGGCCGTTGGTGCCGACTTTCTCCGCCAGCCGCACGGTATAATAGCCTTCACCGGCACCGATGTCGGCAACCGTCATGCCGGGTTCCAGTCCCGCTGCCTTCATGATCTCTTCCGCCTCGCCGCGCTTGTCGCGCGCGGTCTCTGTCGACCATTGATTGCCGGCCAGCGCCGACACCGGCCGCGAAGCCGGCGGATAGGCGCGCGCGGTTTCGGGGCGGTCGGCATCGTTGTCCTCGACCTTTTTACAGGCACCCAGCGGAGCAGTCAGCAGCAAGGCCGCGGTCAGACCGGCGACCAGGCGGCAAATTTTGCGGCACGGGGGCAGCAGCCTGGCCGGATTTAGGACAATATTTTTCATCGGCAGGAGACTAGGCGAGCCCGCTGTGTGGTTCAATCCTTGATTGTTTGCCAGCCACCACCGGGCCGTTCCGTCGGAAAGAAGCAAAGGGATCACCCGGCCACTTTGCAGCCCGGCGGCTATCGAGAGGAACCCCTTCAGGCCGACGCCACAGCGATCGTTGTCAATCCCGACCGCATCCGGCTAGCGGTCAACCACGTCGTTTCTCATCGGTGCGAGCTTCGCCAGAAACCGGTTTTGCAAAGCAAAGGGAATGTTTTCCGCATCCATCGCCACTTGCAGATTTTCCACCAGCGCATTCAGGTCAGCCATCTGGGTGCCAAGATTCTCGTGGGCGGTTCGCATATCTCTGCCGCTATAGTCGCAGCCGGCGTTGAGAATATAACAGAATTGCTCGAACAACGTCCGGCGCAGACGCACGAGATCCTGTCCCCGGAAAATTTCCTCAATACGCGGATCCGTCGTGATGCCGTCGACCAGCCTGTCGGCAATTTTCCGGATACCTTTTCTGCCCCCGAATGCTACGGCCATTGCGTCACCCTGGAAAGGCTTTGCGCCGGCGTTCGTGTTGTCCTGGCTATAAGGGTCAACCGGGAATTCTCCGGTGTCCGGATCGCGGACCGGTTCCCGGTACTCCGGGATGTCCTGGGCTGCCATGAGAAGAGCGAGAGATAGAAACATCAGTCAAATATCCAATCAGAATGAGGCGCGGAGAGAGAGTAGTCCGCCGTGTTGTTCCTTTGAAGTCGCCACCGTGCCGATATTCGCATAAGCGGCCGCTACTGTCAGGTTCCGGTTGATCGCGAAAGCGGCAAAGACATCGTACCAGTCTTCCTCGCGAGCTATGGACAGATTGTCGGGCTTGGTCCGATATTCTCCGCCAATAACCAGCTTGCGGGAGAGTTGATAGGCAAGGCTGCCCTCGAATTGCAGGCTGTACTCGTCGCTCCTGTCGCCGCCAAAACCAAGCAACCCGCCCTGGTTGGCCTTGGTATAGCGTGCGGTGGCGGCGGCCAATATGCTGTGGGAAAGGAATAATTTGGTGGCGCTGACATAATAGTCGGTGCCTTCTGCATGGGCCGCGCCAACGGCTGCGGTCACTGGACCGTCGAGATTGCGCTTGTGTTGCACCCCGAGCGCGATCTGCGGCATCAGCGGATCGCCATAGACGACGTCGCCCGCGATGCGCAGCTTTGCGCCATAAATGTCCTGGTTGAGCTGGTAGCCGTAGCCAAGCCCCAGGGCAGCGCCAATTCCCTTGGTATTCAGCGCCTGCCGCGCATAGCTGAGCTCAACGCGGTTGAAAAAGCCCAGCGCAAAACCCTCACTGTCCAGGCGATAGTCTTGGAACTCGGCCGCGGTAACATGGCCGGAACCGCCGATTCCATCGCGGGTTTCATTGCCGGCAATCAGACTCCAGCTTGCCAGGCCGCCACCCGATGAGCCTTCGATACTGGCGATACCATTGGTCAGCAACAGCTTGCCGCCCTGCCGGACATCTTTTGCATGGAGGGGTTGCACCAATACTGTGAAGATCAGCAGCGCCGCACAAATCAGGAAGAAGGGTTTGAAATTCATCACGCCCCGGACCTAGTCAGGCGTGGTTAAAACACCGTTAAGTCGGGAGCGAATCGATCGGCTGGATCGGCCGCAGTATTGATCTCGCGGGAAAGGTGCATTTACCATTATTATCTTGGTAAGAAAGAGGAATTAAGGGGGGCGCATGAAAAAGCACCTTTTGTCCTCATTAGCCGCCGTTCTTTCCGCTGCTGCCCTGATCGGCCTGTCGGCCGCGTCCATCCATGCGGCGAGTGGCAACAGTCTTTCCGTGGCCGTCAGGGACGAAAACGGCATGCCGGTGCGCGACGCCGTTGTCATGGTCTATCCAGCGTCCGGCTTCTCCACTGGCGCAGCCAGTTTCGAGGGCGACGGGGTCATGCAGCAGCGCAACATCCAGTTCGAACCGGGCACGCTGATTGTCGCCCAGGGTACGAATGTGCGCTTCCCCAATCGCGACCGGGTTCGCCACAGCGTTTACAGTTTTTCGCCAGCGGCCAAATTCGAAATGAAGCTTTACGGCCGGGACGAAACCCGCTCGAAAACATTTCCGATTGTCGGCACGGTCGCTCTCGGTTGCAATATCCACGACGAGATGAAGGGTTATATCAAGGTCGTTGATACTCCTTTCGCAGCCAAGACCGATCAAAACGGCCTTGTGCAGATCGGCAACTTGCCGAGCGGCTTTGCCCGGGTCAAAATCTGGCACCCAAAAAATCGTTCACGCGGCGGGGAGAGTTCTTATTCCTTTTCCATGGGCGCGAATGATCTCACCAAGAAAACGGTGACGCTGAAGTTGAGGACATAGAAATTTGAAAACCATCCAACGTCTGTTGCGGTCCGGTTCGCTTTCCGTACGGATTGCCGTGCTCTACTCGGCCCTTTTCGTACTCACTTTTGGCGCGCTGGTGGCTGTGGCCACGGGTGGCATAGAGCGATATGCAGCGATAAAGATTTCCGAGGAAATGACTGCGAATTCGAAAGCGTTCAGCAAGGTTCTTGATCTGGAATCGAGGCGGATGGGGACCGCTACGGATATTCTCGCGGCGGATTTCGGATTCCGCGAAGCTGTGGCACTTGGCGACGAACCAACGCTTGCCAGCGCGCTGGTCAGCCTGCGCAATCGACTGGACGTGCCCAATGCATTTATCATGACTCTGGACGGCACCACGATCGGGCTCCAGCAAAAAATGAAAGCGGACGACGCCGACAGCGTCTGGAAAGCGCTCGACGAAGGATCGCGAAGCGGACTGGTCAAAATTGGCGGAGTATATCACGGTATTGTTGCGTCGCCGGTTGAGGCCCCCAACCTGTTCGGGTGGCTGGTCGTGGGCAAACCGCTCAACAAATCCGAAATGCAGAATCTGGCACAGCTTGCACCGATCAATCTGACGGCCAAGGTGCTAGACGCAAGCGCGCTGCCGCAGACGCTGACCGCGAAAACCGGCAAACAGGTGGAACTGATGGAACGCGGAGAACGCATCCTGTATCGTGCCTCGGCCTTGCCCTCCCTTAGCGCTCACGAGAAACCGACTTTGTTGTTGCGACACTCGCTCAGTGAAGCTCTGCTCGCCTATCGTCCGATAACATGGATTCTGACCGCTCTCGCCATGCTGGGTCTGGCAATCATAGTGTCGGCGGGGTGGTTGCTCGCCAAGGGGATCACGCGCCCGATTGCCCGGCTGGAAGAAGCTGCGCGGAAAATCAGTCTGGGTGAGAGACACAAGGTGGCCGTCAATTCGACCGACGAAATTGGCCGTCTCGGCGACAGCTTTAACGAAATGGTCGATGCCATTGTCGAGCGGGAAGACAGAATATCCCATATTGCCCTGCATGATGCACTGACCGATCTGCCGAACCGGAAATATTTTCGCGATCAGCTGGATATCGCCCTGAAGCGGTCGGACGAAGGCGAACTGGTCGCCGTCTTCTATCTCGATCTGGACAATTTCAAGTCGGTCAATGATACGCTCGGTCATCCTGTTGGGGATGCCTTGCTCAAACAGGTCACGGAGCGGATGGAATCGGTTCTGGACAGCTATCTGGTCGCCAGGCTGGGTGGGGACGAATTCGCGGTGCTGGTGGATGGAGTGGACAATGTGGACGCCATCACCGTTATCGCGGAACAGCTCGAAAAGTCATTTGCGGAGAGCTTCTATGTCGAAGGGCATCTGATGCCCACGACTACCAGCATAGGAATTGCGGTTGCGCCCCATGATGGCGAAAAGTCTGACATGTTGATGAAAAACGCCGATCTGGCGCTGTACCGGGCCAAGCAGGAAGGCAAGGGACAGTATCATTATTTCGAACAGGAAATGGACGAACTGGCCCGTAAGCGCCGGGAAACCGAAATCGACCTCAAGCTGGCGATCGAGCAGGGCCAGTTCGAGCTATATTATCAGCCGCTGTACAATACGGAACAGCATAGAATAAACGGCTTTGAGGCACTGATCCGTTGGAACCATCCCGAACGGGGCCTCGTCGAGCCGATCGATTTCATTCCGCTCGCCGAGGAAACGGGTCTCATCATCCAGATTGGCGAATGGGTAATAAAGGAAGCATGCCGGCAGGCCGCGAGCTGGCCGGACCATGTCCGGGTGGCGGTCAATCTTTCGCCGGTACAGTTTCGGACCAGAGGCCTCCAGTCCATTCTGATACAGGCCCTGACCCAGTCCGGACTGGCACCGCAAAGGCTGGAGCTGGAGATCACCGAATCCTTGCTCATCGATAATGTCGCAGAGACATTGAAATCCCTGCACAGTCTGCACGCCATGGGGGTTCGCGTTGCCCTCGACGATTTCGGTACCGGCTATTCGTCGCTCAGCTATTTGCGCAGCTTTCCCTTCGACAAGATCAAGATCGACCGGAGTTTCGTGGTCGATATCATGTCGGACAAGGGCAGCGCGGCGATCATTCAGGCGATCACCGGACTGGCTGCCGCTCTCGGCATGGAGACTATTGCCGAAGGCGTCGAGCAGGATGACCAGGTGGAGATGCTCCTCAAAAACGGCTGCAACAATATTCAGGGCTATTTGCTAAGCCGTCCGGTTCCGATCACCGGCGTGGAGGCGCTGATCGAGAGCCTGTCGGGCGACGGTCGCGGGCGCAGAGTTGCCTAGGGGCCGCGAATTCATCGAAAGCCGGAACCAAGCTATTCTGGCATCTTTTGGCATACCCAGATTCGACGATGGATCGAGGGTATTTTTGCGACTTCCAAGCAAGCCCGTCTGACACGGCGCGCGCGCGAACCGGTCGCCCAAGTCGAGCCTATGGCGCTCGGACCGACGGGATCGAAGTGATGCCGGGCGATTTCGGATCCGGATATCCCGATGGCCTGATGGTCGTCCAGGACGGCGACAATGGCAGTCAGACGCAGAATTTCAAATATGTCAGCTGGGGCAGGGTGCTGGAGGCGCTGGAAGGATCTGAATAGATCTAGTCCACATCCTCGACATCGACCTTCTCGCCGGTCACCTTCTGCGCCAGGGTCGCGGCGATGAATTCGTCGAGGCCACCGTCGAGCACGGCATTGGGCGCGCTGCTGGTGTGGCCGGTGCGCAGGTCCTTGACCATCTGATAGGGTTGCAGGACATAGGACCGGATCTGGTGGCCCCAGCCGATTTCGGTCTTGGCTTCATATTCGCCCGAGGCCTCGGCCTCGCGGCGTTGCAGTTCGGCCTCGAACAGGCGCGCCTTCAGCATGCCCATGGCGGTGGCGCGGTTCTTGTGCTGGCTGCGGTCATTCTGGCTGGCGACGACGATCCCGGTCGGCTGGTGGGTGATGCGCACGGCGCTGTCGGTGGTGTTGACATGCTGCCCGCCTGAGCCGGAGGCGCGATAGGTGTCGATCTTGAGGTCGCTCTCGTTGATCTCGACCTCGAAACTGTCGTCGATCACCGGATAGACCCAGACGCTGGAGAAGCTGGTGTGGCGCTTGGCGGCGCTGTCGAACGGCGAGATGCGGACCAGCCGGTGAACGCCGCTTTCGGTCTTGGCATAGCCATAGGCATTTTCGCCCTTGACCTCGATCGTCGCCGACTTGATGCCGGCCTGGTCGCCTGCCTGATAGTCGACCATCGAGACCTTGTAGCCGCGCGCCTCCGCCCAGCGCTGGTACATGCGCAGCAGCATCTCGGCCCAGTCCTGGCTTTCGGTGCCGCCGGCGCCGGCGTGAATTTCGATATAGGTGTCGAGACTGTCGGCCTCGCCGGAGAGCAGCGCCTTCACCTTGTCGCGGTCGGCCCGGGTGGCGAGCTTTTCCAGGCTGGCGACGCCTTCGTCAGCGAGTGCCGCGTCGCCTTCTTCTTCCGCCATTTCGATAAACTCGAGTGCATCGTCGCGTTCCTGCTCGATTTCCCGGGCGGCGCTGATCGATTCATCGAGCCGGCGGCGCTCGGTCATCACCGCCTGCGCGGCGGTCTGGTCGTCCCACAGGGTCGGGTCCTCGACCCGGGCGGTGAGCTCGTGGAGACGGCGCAGTGCGACATCCCAGGTGGGCGAGGTCCTGATCAGGGACAGGGCGGCGTCGATCCGGTCGACAAAGGCTTGCGCGTCTGCACGCATGAAAATCTCCAAAGCTGCTGGCAGCAGCGATTAGACGATATCGGCGGGATGTAAAGTGGTGTGCCGGTTCGCTATGCGGACTGGATGGAAGAAGAGCCTGATGTAATAGATAAGATCTATTGAAATGATATCTTTCAATTGATTGGGTCGGACGGGTGCAAGTATCTAAATTGGCCCCACGAGGAGCAGTATCTTAATCACAGGAAGGGTTAAACATGACACCAAGACGGATATCCGCGGCCCTGCTGGCGGGTCTATTGGCCTCGGGTCCGGCGCTCGCGGAGCATCACAAATCCCCCGGCTACGGAGCGGACAACGGGCCTGAGAAATGGGGACAACTCGACGAAAAATATACCAAATGCGAGACGGGCGACATGCAGTCGCCAATTGATCTGGCTGGGGCCAATGCCAGGGGCACGCTCGCGCTGTCGGTGAGCTACCAGAGCGGACCGCTTACGGTTTCCAACAAAGGACTGACCGTCCAGGCCGATTTTGCCCCCGGCTCGGTAATGACGAGCGGTGGCACAGTCTTTGACCTGATCCAGCTCCATTTTCATACCCCATCGGAGCATGCATTTTCGGGAAAACGCTATCCGCTGACCGGACATTTTGTTCACGCCACGGAAAGTGGCCGGCTGGCGGTCCTGGGCGTCATGTTTGAAAAAGGTGCCGCCAATGCCGAGCTGGCCAAGATACTCGCCGCCGTGCCCAGCGCGAAATCCGAACCCGTGACGGTGCCTGGCGAGATTCTTGACCCTAACGGCCTTCTTCCTGCCGGTCGTGCCATTTACCGCTACATGGGGTCGCTGACCACGCCGCCGTGCAGCGAAGGCGTGAACTGGCATGTGCTGAGGGATCCGATCAGCGCCAGCGCCGATCAGATTGCCGCCTTCGAAAAGCTGATGGGCGACAGTGCACGCCCGGTGCGGGCGCTCAACAACCGGCTGGTTGTGGCGCCGGAGTGATCGGCATGTCGCTGAATCGCTGTCGGGTCCCGGCTTTCTGTGCTAGACACAGGGCAGGATCAGGAGACTGGCGCTATGGCGATTAGGGATTTTACCGACAAGGACGTGCCCGAGCAGAACGGGCGCGTCTTTTTTGTCACCGGCGCGAACAGCGGTATCGGATATGAGGCCGCGAGGACGCTGGCCGGCAAGGGCGCGCGGGTGCTGATGGGATGCCGGTCCAAGGTCAGGGCCGAGGAGGCGATGGCGAAGATCGGGGAAGAATTTCCCAAGGCCGACCTGAAATATATTCCGCTCGATCTGGGGGATCTTGAATCCGTCCGCGATGCTGCGGCGCTGGTCGGGCAGGAGCCGCGCCTCGATGTGCTGGTCAATAATGCCGGGATCATGATGCCGCCGCGCGACTTGACCATCGACGGATTTGAATCGCAATTCGGCGTCAACCATCTGGGGACATTCGCGCTTACCGGGCTGCTGCTCGACAGGCTTGCGAAAGGCAAGGAACCAAGGGTGGTGATCACCTCAAGCATGGCGCATCGCAATGGCCGGATCGATTTTGACGATATCAACGCGGAAGAAAGCTACAGCCGCTGGGGCCGCTATGCGATGAGCAAGCTCGCCAATCTGCTGCACATGTACGAGCTCGACCGGCGGTTGCGCGCGGCCGGCTCCCCGATCATGGCCGTGGCCTGCCATCCAGGTGTGGCCGACACCGAGCTGGCGAGGAATTTTCCCGGGTTCCTGGTATCCCTGGTCCGTCCGGTCTCCAGCCTGTTCATGAACAGCGCGGCGCAAGGTGCGTGGCCCACACTGGCTGCTGCCGCTGCGCCCGGTGTGGAAAGCGGCAGCTATTTCGGTCCAAGCCGCAATGGTGAATGGGTCGGTCCTGCCCGCGAGGTGCAGCCCCGCCCCAAGGCCAAGCGGATCGAACCGGCGAAACGGCTGTGGGATATTTCGGAAGAAATGACCGGCGTCACATATCCCGTTTGAGTGCCCCAAAGCCGCTGATTTCTGCATTTCCTTTGCGTTCGGGGCTTTAGTGCGCTAGTCATGTTCCGGGAGGACGGATTTGAAAGCTGCGTACAAGGGGATAATGATTGTTCGATGAAATGCTGGGTAGCGGGGAAGATGTCCGGCCTCCTTATCAGGACTACAAGAACTGGCTCGATGGCGAAGACGTCAAACGGCTGCATCGCAAATCCGCCGAGGCGGAAGCCTTTTTCCGGAAGACCGGAATCACCTTCAATGTCTATGGCCAGGATGAGGCCGACGAGCGGCTGATCCCCTTTGATGTGGTGCCGCGCGTGCTGTCGGCACGCGAGTGGCGCAAGCTTTCGAAGGGCATCGAACAGCGGGTCCGTGCGATCAACGCCTTCCTCTACGATATCTATCACCGCCAGGAAATATTGCGGGCAGGCCGGGTGCCGGTCGAGCTGATCGCCAACAACGCCGCCTTTTTGCCGCAGATGATTGGCGTCAATCCGCCGGGTGGCATCTATACCCATATTATCGGGACCGATATCGTCCGCACCGGCGACGAAGAATTTTACGTGCTCGAGGACAATGCCCGCACCCCGTCGGGCGTCAGCTACATGCTGGAAAATCGCGAAACCATGTTGCAGATGTTCCCCGAGCTGTTCGCCAAGATCAAGGTGCAGGAAGTCAGCCAATATCCCGGCCAGCTGCGCCGTTCGCTGGCGGCCTGCGCGCCGCCCCGGTGCGAGGGCAAGCCGGTGGTTGCCGTCCTGACGCCCGGCATCCACAATAGCGCCTATTTCGAGCACAGCTTTCTCGCAGACCAGATGGGCGTGGAACTGGTCGAGGGCCATGACCTGAAGATCGTCGATGGCCGTGTCGCCATGCGCACCACCGAAGGCTATACCGCGATCGATGTTCTCTACCGCCGGATCGATGACGACTATCTCGACCCGCTCAATTTCGACCCGCAGTCGATGCTTGGCGTGCCGGGCATATTCGATGTCTATCGGTCGGGCGGCATCACCATCGCCAACGCACCCGGAACCGGGATCGCCGACGACAAGGCGCTGTACAGCTATATGCCCGACATCGTGGAATTCTACACCGGCGAGAAGCCGCTGCTGGAAAATGTCCCGACCTGGCGCTGTTCGGAGAAGGATGAGCTGGCCTATGTGCTGGAACATCTCGAAGAACTGGTGGTCAAGGAGGTTCACGGTTCCGGCGGCTATGGCATGCTGGTCGGGCCGGCTGCGTCGAAGAAGGAAGTGTCAGCCTTCCGGGCGAAGCTGATTGCCAATGCAAGCAACTATATTGCCCAGCCGACACTGGCGCTCTCAACCGTGCCCATTTTTACGAAAAAGGGACTGTCGCCACGCCACGTCGACCTGCGGCCTTTCGTGCTCGTTTCGCCCAATGGCATCAGCATTACGCCTGGCGGTCTGACCCGGGTGGCCATGACGCAGGGATCGCTGGTGGTCAACAGCAGCCAGGGCGGAGGCACCAAGGATACATGGGTGCTGGAAGAATGAGGGGGCGTTTCTGATGCTGGGCAAGACAGCTGCAAGCCTGTTCTGGATGTCGCGCTATCTCGAGCGCGTGGAAAATAGCGCGCGTTTCATCGACGCGGGATTCCGGATCTCTCTGACCCGTTCGGCGTCCGCCAGCGATGAATGGTCTTCGATGCTCAAGTCTTCTGGTGTGATCGATGCCTATCGGGCGAAGCATGATGATTTTCAATCGGCCAAGGTGATCGATTTCCTGCTGCGTGATCGCGACAACGCAAGCAGCGTTCTGGCGGTCATGAAGAAAGCCAGGGACAGCGCAAGAACCGCAAGGACGGCGCTGACTCGCGAGGTATGGGAAGCCACCAACGAAAGCTGGATGACCTTGAAAGCCGCAATGGCCAAGCCTATCAAGGAACAGGACCTGCCCGAAACGCTGGGCTTGATCCGCCAGCAAAGCGCGCTCGTCAGAGGGGCCACGCTCGGCACCATGCTGCGCAACGACGGATTCAATTTCCTTCGGCTCGGCAGCTTTCTGGAGCGGTCGGACAGTACCGCGCGCATCCTTGACGTGAAATATTACCTGCTGCTGCCATCGGTTGCCCTGATCGGCTCGTCGGTGGACAATGTGCAATGGGAAACGATCCTGCGGTCGGTATCAGCGCACCGTTCGTTTCGCTGGCTCAACGGCACGGATATCAGTGCGCAGGCCGTTGCCGACTATCTGATATTGCACAAGCAAATGCCGCGGTCCCTGACCTTCTGCTATTCCAAGATCAGCGACAATCTGAATTATCTCGACAAAAATTACGGATGGAAAAGCCGCTCCGGCGAGCTCGCGCACGAGATTTGCAACGATATGCTGAACCAGCCGATCGAAGCGATTTTCGAATATGGCCTGCACGAATATATTCTGGATTTCATTGTCGCAAACAACGGACTGGCCGCGCAAATCGAATCAGATTTCAATTTTCAGGACAGAATCGGATAATCATGCTGCTGAAGATCAATCACGAAACCCGCTATGTGTACGACGCGCCGGTGCAATATGGATTGCAGCAGGTCCGCCTGCGACCGAAAGAGCGCCGCGGACAGGCGGTCAAGAGCTGGAATCTCGAAGTCGAGGGCGGCAAGGTGGAGATGTCCTTCGAAGATCAGCATTGCAATCATGTCGACCTGATCAGCATCGAGCAGGGCCGCACCGAAATATCGATCAAGTGCACAGGCGAAGTGGAAAACAGCGACGGCAGCGGAATCACGGGATTGCATTCCGGATTCGCGCCGCTCTGGTATTTCAAGCAGGAAACGGATTTGACGAAACCGGGTCCGGAAACCAGGAAGCTGGTTGCATCTCTGGGCGATGATTTCGAGAACGATATTGCCAGGCTCCACGGACTGTCCGCCGCCGTGGTCGAGAAGGTCGCCTACCGAACGGGGCAGACCAATGCAGAGACTACTGCCGAAGCCGCGATCAAGACAGGCGAGGGCGTATGTCAGGATCACAGTCATATTTTCTGTTCAGCGGCGCGCCTGCTGGGTTTTCCAACACGCTATGTTTCGGGCTATCTGATGATGAGCGACCGGGTGGACCAGGACGCCACCCACGCCTGGGCGGAGGCGCATATCCAGGGACTGGGATGGGTCGGATTTGACGTTTCCAATGGCTATTCTCCGGATGAGCGCTATGTGCGCATAGCGACCGGTCTCGACTATCGGGAAGCGTCGCCGATTTCGGGCATGCGATACGGGGCGGCCAGCGAAGATATGATTGTCACGCTTCAGGTTCAGCAGTAAACGCAGTCTCAACCTATTTCAGGATTTAAAAAATGACCTATTGTGTGGGCCTGCGGATGAAACGCGGCCTTGTTTTCATGTCGGATACCCGGACCAATGCCGGGGTGGACGATATCGCCCAAGTCAAGAAACTGACCAGCTGGGAAGTGCCCGGCGATCGGGTAATCACCCTGCTGTCTGCGGGCAATCTGGCGACCACCCAGGCGGTGGTCAGTCTGCTGGACGAACGCGGCAAGCATCCCGATGACCGCAATCCCTCGATCCTGCAGGCACCATCGATGTTTCAGGTTGCCACGATCATTGGCGAGACCCTGCGCGAGGTGGTGAAAACCTATTCCCACGATGGCCAGGAAGCCAAGTCTCCCTTTAGCGCGACACTGATTGTCGGCGGGCAGATCCATGGCAGCGATCCCAGACTGTTCCTGATCTATCCGGCTGGCAATTTCATCGAGGCCAGCGATGACAGTCCGTTTTTCCAGAGTGGCGAAACCAAATATGGCCGTCCGATTCTGGTTCGCGCCTTCGATCCGGACATGACCTTTGAAAATGCCGTGAAGCTGCTTCTGGTATCCTTTGATTCCACCATTCGCGCCAATCTGGCGGTCGATCTGCCGCTCGACATGCAGGTCTACGAAGCCGACAGTTTCGCGATCACGCAGCAACAGCGGATCGAAAAGGTCGACCCCTATTTCCAGTCGATTTCGGAGGGCTGGGGCGATGCGCTGAGAAGCGCGTTTCAGTCGCTGCCCGATTTCAGCTTCAAGGACTAGCCGAAGCGCCTTTTTCCGGCCAGCGCCCGGTGTGCCATCGCCATCGTGGTCAGCTGCGCGTTGACGCGGATGCAGCTGGGCATGACGCTGGCATCGGCGACATAGCAGTTGGTTGTATTGTGCACGCGCTGGTTGAGATCGACGACGCCTTTGTCCGGATCGATGTTGATAGCATTGCCGCCATGGGGATGGGAACTCGACAGCACCACGTCGTCCGGCTCGACGATCGCGCTCTCGTAAAAGGCATCAATGTCGGCATGGCTCATGTCGCTGGTCAGGGTCTGGCCGCGCAGCAGGGCAGGGTAGACCTCGATCGCGCCGTTGAGGAAATGAACCTTGGTCATCGTCGCCAGCGCGCGGCGCAATAGCGCCAGTTCGTCCTCGCCGATCTTCAGCTTGAGCTTGCCATTGTCCATATGGCCGAGCCGGTCAGCCGGGAACAGGACGCCGGCCGAGACCAGCCGGTTGTAGTTCTTCATGCGTTCGAAATGGTCCTCGAACCATCCGGGCACGAGCGTCGCCATGCTCATCGGCGGCTGGAAATGGCTCTCGATCAGGAAATCGCCGCGATCGACGTAGGTGGCCATCTGGTCCTCGTTCCAGACATTCATGTCCATCCCCTCGGGCATCAGCGCGACGACCGGGCAGGCGATGTTGAGCGAGATATTGCGGCCCGACTGCCGGATACCGCTGTCGCGGAGCAGGTTGCTCGATGCCAGCGCACCGGCCGCTACCACCACGCCCTTGCGAGCGCGGATGGTGCGCTTCCTGCCATCGCGGAGCCTGATTTCGACGGCACGGGCGATACGTTTGCCATTGGCGCCCTTGTCCCACAATATTTCGGTGGCTTCGGCCCGATCCAGAATTCGGGCCGGCTTGCTGCGCACATCGCTGGTGGCATGGGAGAGAAAGCTCTCGGGCATCGCCTTCTTGCGGCCATAGGGACAGCCGGTGTTGCAATAGCCGCAATAGACACATTCGCTGCCAGGCGAGTCCGGCCCGTAATTCTTGCGGAACCAGGCCGTGACGGCCTTGCGGTCCATGGGATCGTTCGACCGGGCGGCATATTTGTTCCAGCCGTCGATCAGGTGGGGACCATTGTTGCGACCGACAATCGGGTCGATTTGCGAGACGTCGAGCGCCTGTTCGACGGCGTCGTAGCTGCGCGCCAGATCCGCCTCGCTGATTGGGGCGCCCAGCGTGGCCCAGGTTTCATAAACGTCCTCGGCATCGGGATGAACCAGGCCCGCGTGTTTCATCCGCAGGCAGATGCCATTGTTGATGACCGTGGAGCCGCCGACCACGCGGCCCTGAAACACGATGATGTCGCGGTCGGCGGTGGTTTGCAGTGCGCCATCCTTGAACAGGCGTGCCGTCATCCGGGCTTCCTCGTGGGTTATCCGGGAAGAAGGATAGTGACTGCCGGCCTCGATGATCAGGGCTTCATGCCCTTCATCGGCAACGGCCGCGGCTGCGACGGCACCTCCGGCCCCGGACCCGATCACGATGACATCGGTTTCCTCCGGCACCGCGTCATGACCGACGAATGCCTGGGCCGTGAGATCCCGGCCGGCTTCCCGCCGGACCGGTCGTTCGCCGGTGGTGGAGCGGTCGCGCCGTGCCGGGAGCTCGAACGCGAGATCGGCATAGATGGGATTGTCGAAATTGTCTGCCTCGTCGCCCGGCTGCCAATGGCCGTAATAGCCGGCGAGAATGACACCCTTGGTCCGGGCGATGTCCTGAAAAAAATCGACTCGGGAATTCTGCAGGCGGCGACGGATCAGGTTTTTGCGGATCCCGGGAGGGGCGAGGAGAAAAAACGGCCCGCCCAGCAGGAGCAGCAGCCCGTAAAGCGCCAGGCCGATTTCATTCGGCTTGTTGCCGTCGATATTGGAGAAATGTTCCTGCAGGTTTTCGACCACCTGATCGGCGGATATGGCCATTTCGCGATTGTGGAACAGGGCCTCGGCCATCGCCTTGATCATCAGCGCCTGCAGTCGATTGAAGGGTTTCTGCACTTTTTCGTCTCCCTAGGCGCGACCCGGGGGTTTTCCGCGCTCCCGAACTAGTCCCTTGCGGCAGGATCGCTGATCGCGAGGCCCAGTCCGTCTCCGTCCACGCCAGCTTCGAACCGGCGGATGACCCTGCCGGCTGCCATGTCCACCTCGGCAATATTGTCAGGTCCGGTTTCGGCCACGTAGAGTCTTTGGCCATCCGGCGAGAAGAGCATGGTCACCTGACGGGAATCGGCGGTGCCGCTGACCCTGATTTCACCCTTCGATTTACGCGTCGCCACATCGAACAGGCCGAGCGCACCGTCCCCCAAGTTGGAGGTAATCGCGGTGCTGCCATCGGGGCTGATTGCCACGCGGATCGGAAATTTCCCGGTTTCGATGATGGCGACTTGCGCGAGGCTCTGCGCATCGAAAACCCGCAACCGGTCGCCAAGGCGGTCGGCGACCCAGACCGTCTTGCCGTCCGGGGTGATCGCCAGCCCTTCCGGTTCGGTCCCCGCCGGCAGATCCGCGATCTTGGCCATGCCGGGCAGATCGAGCACGCTGACCGTGCCCGATTGCATGTTGGTGACGAAGGCGCGCGACTTGTCCGGCGTGACCACCAGCATATGGCTGCCCTTCTGGCCGGTGGCGATCGTCGAAATTGCGCGCTGCTGCGCTGCGCCGGTCGGCGGAGAGACAATGGTGACGCTGTCGCTGCCTTCGGTGGTGGCGATGATCCGGCCGTCATCCAGCCACAGGATTCCGTGCGGGCGGCGGTTGGGGGCGAGCGAAATGGTCTCGACCCGGTCCATCGCCGCTATATCGAATATGTCGATGGTTTCCCCGCCATAGGAGACGACCGCGGCGAGTCTGCCATCGGGCGATATGGCGATCTCGTGCGGCTGGCTTCCGGTTTTCCTTCGTGCGCTTTCCTCGCCGCTTTGCAGGTCGATGAAGCTGAGGCTGTCCTCGCCCTTGTTGCCGACCAGGAGGGTTCCGGATATCGGGTCCGATGCGGCGGCGTCATTTGCGCCGAGGCAGGCGGCGAGCAGGAATATTGTCGAACAGAAACCTGCGAATTTCTTGACCATCGTTCAACCTTTGCTGATAATTTGAGCAGGATAACAGCTAATTATCCTTTTTCTATCCCTGATTTCGGTGTCGATGTGATCCAAGCCACTGTTTGCGATGGCGTCCATGATAGGATAGGTATATTCTGAACGTAACCGAGGATTTGTCATGTTTTTACAATCTCGCCGTTTCACCAGCCGAATGGTTGCCGCAACCCTGGTTGCGGCCTTCGTGACTCCGGTGCCTGCATCGGCCCAATTTGGCGGCCTGTTCAAGAAACGACCCTCAACCGAACAGAACGCAACCGACAGCGACAGCAATACGGATTGTGCCACCGATACGAAAAGCTCGATCGGCAAATCCATATTGGGCAGCATGATCGGAGATTTTACGCGCCGTGCAACCGGCCGGCTTGGTGTGGCCGGATCATTCATTCCCCGAGCAGAAGTGGCGGATACGCTGACCAATGCCATAGCTTGTCAGCTCGATCCTGACGAGCAGCTGCAGGCTGCGGAAGCGACGCGGAGCGTCACCGCCACCGAACAGATCGGGACCACGTCGGAATGGACAAGCCAGACGCGTCCCGGCGTCTCGGGCAGTTCAACCGCGACGGCGAAAACCCTGGCGGCGGATGGCACAAGTTGCATGACCATCACCGATATTGTTATTGTCGACGGGGAAGAATCCCGCGTGTCGAAGCAGATGTGCAAAAATCCGGGAGAGGAGCGATATATAATCGCGGCATGACCATGAAAAACATCATCAAAACCGCAATCGTCGCTGCCTCGCTCTTTACCATCGGTGCTACCGAGGCAGCGCCTGCCATGGATCCCGACAATCCGACCTGTCCACTGGCACCCAATTGGTCGACCAACAGCACGATGGAGCTGACGCCGAAGACGATCAACGGCACCAAGGTGTTGCTTGCGGAAGGTGCCGTCGATGCAGGCTTGCCGGACCGGTTGCGCAAGATGCTGGCCGACAACCCCGATATTTCCGAAATCTGGCTTCGGTCTCCGGGTGGTGTTGCACGGGCGGGCAATGAGGCCGGGCGGGTGATCCGGGAGGCGGACGCCCTGATCATTACCCGCATTCCGAAGGGCTGGACCTGTTTCAGCGCCTGCAATTTCGTGTTCATGGGCGGCCGCGCCCGGATCGTCGAGCCCGGGGCCCATTTCATGGTCCATATGTTCACCATGACCAACGACCGCAACGCGATCAACTACAGCATCGAGATGGGCACGGACTCCACCGTCGGCCTGATCGGGGAGGTCGAGCAGCAAAGCGCTCTTCTGGCCACCGAGGACAATGACTTCCTGATCCGGATGGGCGTCTCGCGCAAACTGCTGTCCGAGGTCATGTACCGGACCAGTGCGGTGAAGACCGAGGAGGGGGACAAGTCGACGCGTCGCTGTCTCACCAATGAGGAAGCGCTGCGCTACAATGTCGCCAATGTCGCCGGCTAGTCTGCAGCGGACCGGATTCCGGCCTCGTGAAAATGACAGCGCCCTTTTGCTTTTCTTTTGAAATTATGGCGTTAGCATGAGCGCCATAATCGGGGAGGCAGGACGATGCGTCATATTGCGATCATAGGATCGGGACCCGCCGGCTACTATGCGGCGGAAGCGGCGCAAAAGAAATATGGCGAAGAGGTCGCCGTCGACATCATTGACCGACTGCCCGTTCCCTTTGGCCTGATCCGCACCGGCGTGGCCCCCGACCACCAGTCGATCAAGGCGGTGTCCCGGCGCTACGAAAAAACCAATCTCGGCGACAATGTGCGTTTTGTCGGCAATGTGACGGTGGGCGAAGATATCACCGTCGCCGAGCTGCAGCAGCTTTATGATGCGGTGGTGCTCGCGACGGGCGCGCCGCACGATCGGGAACTCGATATTCCGGGCAGCGACCTTCGCGGCGTGATCGGCAGCGCCGCCTTCGTCGGCTGGTACAATGGTCACCCCGATTTCAGGGATCTCGATCCGCCGCTCGATGCAAGGTCGGTGGCGATCATCGGCAACGGCAATGTCGCGCTCGATGTCGCGAGGATATTGGCGAAGACCGAAAATGAATTTGTCGGCAGCGATATCGTCGGCCATGCGCTGGACGCGCTGAAAAGCAGCCAGGTCGAGAAAATCACATTTCTCGGGCGACGGGGACCGCACCAGATCGCGATGACACCGAAGGAACTCGGCGAGCTGGCGCTGCTGGAACGCGCCAGACCGGTGGTCGAGGCGGAGGATTTTCCGGATCCGGGCGACGACGCGATGCTCGAGCCGGGCATGCGCAAGTCGGTCAATCACCTGCGCAGTTTCCAGATCGCCGCGGCCGACGCGCAGCACAAGCCGATCGAGATCATCTTTGACTTCTTCGCCATGCCGGTCGAGTTGCAGGGCGAGGGCAGGGTCGAGCGGCTGATCGTCGAAAGGACCGAGCTGGACAGGGATCTCCGCTCGATCGGGACCGGCGAACGCTATGAACTCGACTGCCAGCTGGTGATCAGCTGCATCGGCTATCGCACGCCGCCGATCGAGGGCGTGCCCTATGAACATGGGCGCGGGCGTTTCGCCAATAGCGACGGCCGGATATTGCCGGGCCTCTATTGCGTCGGCTGGGCCAAGCGCGGCCCTTCCGGCACGATCGGCACCAACAAGCCCGACGGCTTTGCGGTGGTGGAAATGATCGACGAGGATATCGGCGGAAGCAGCCGCAAGGCAGGCCGCCCCGGTCTCGACGCCCTGCTTGCGGAGCGCGGCGTGGAAGCGATCACTTTCCGCGACTGGAAGAAGATCGAGGAAGCCGAAATCGCCCGCGCGCGCGAAGGGTCACCGCGCGAGAAATTTACCGATATCGCCGAGATGATCGCGGCGC